>CANLTP010000044.1 GCA_947494085.1 Actinomycetota bacterium
AAAGCGGTGCGGGCTAAGCGCGATAACAAAGTTGTAACGCAAGCGCTTGAGAACTTATTAAAAGTTGCTAAAGCTGGCGACAACGTGGTTCCGGCAACAGTTGAAGCAATCAAGGCTTATGCAACTGTTGGTGAAATCGTTAATGAATTACGTAAAGTTTATGGAAAATGGCAACCAACAAAGATTTTCTAGCTCTTTAATCTAAAGCGTTGTAACTTTCCAGTCGTTGTCTTTGGTAGCGAATCAACAAAATGTATTGATCTTGGATATTTATAAGGTGCAATCTGATTCTTTACATGATCCTGTAGCTCTTTAGCCATTACATCAGAAGCTATAAATTCTGGACGAAGAACAATGTAAGCAGTAACAACCATCCCACGTTCGCCATCAGGAAGCCCAACAACTGCAACTTCACCGACTCCCTTATGCATAAGTAGTGCATTTTCAACTTCAGGTGCCGCAATGTTGTAGCCACTAGAAATTATCATGTCATCAGCGCGAGATTCATATTTAAAGTAACCTTCAGGAGTCCGGGTATAAATGTCACCAGTTAAATTCCAGCCATTTACGACGTAATCTTTCTGCCTCGTATCATTTAAATATCTACAACCTGTAGGACCTTTTACCGCAAGGAATCCTTGTTCACCATCTTTAACTTCTGCAAAGTTCTCATCTACAACCATCGCCTGATACCCAGGAACTGGTTTTCCGGTTAACCCAGGAATAATTTCATGATCACTTGCAGATATAAAGATGTGCAGTAATTCGGTTGCACCAATACCATCAATCAATTTATTTCCAGTTGCTTCAAACCAGGCCCGCCAAGTTGCTAGTGGTAAGTGTTCGCCAGCGGAAACACATCGCCGAAGTGATGAGACATCCTTACCTTCTAACTGCGTAAGCATGGCTCGGTATGCGGTCGGGGCTGTGAAGAGAACGGAGATCTTATATTCGGCAATTTTCTCTAATAGAACTGGCGGCGCAGCATTCTCTAGTAACACCGTAGTCGCGCCGATGCGCAATGGAAATACAACTAAGCCACCAAGGCCAAATGTGAAAGCGATTGGCGGACTGCCAGCAAAGACATCATCTTTTGTTGGCTTAACAACACCCTTAGAGAAGGTGTCGGCAATCGCCAAGATGTCGCGATGAAAATGCATCGTGGCTTTTGGGACACCAGTGGAACCAGATGTGAATGCAAAGAGACTGACGTCATCTGCTGCCGTTTCAGAGACTTTAAATTCAGCGCTCTGCTTCTTGATTTCGGAATCAAAATCACTTCCGCCGCCGACAATAAATGTCTTTCCAGAATAGTTAGGAATTGCCTGCCACTCTTCGATAAATCTGTGATCTACAAGTGCGAATTGAATCTGACCGATTTCAATTATTTTTGCTAACTCAATCGCACGTTGCAGAGGAATAGTCGTAACAGCAATAGCGCCAACTCTAAGAATCGATAGCCAGATAGCAACAGCCATTGCGTTATTTGGACTACGAATCGCAATGCGGTTTCCAGGAACCACTCCTTGCTCGAGCAGATAATTTGAAATCCGATTTACTAGCTCAAGTAGTTCGCCGTAAGTAAAGTTGCCGTCAGCAGCGATTATGGCTGATTTATTTGGACCAACTAATGCAATAGTTCTTTCTAACAATTCATAACTTGCATTTATTTGTTCCGGATAAGTTGCAGCTGGATGATCCAAGATTAATTCTGGCCATAGAGATTTATCTGGAAGATTATCTTTGGCAAAGGTATCTACGTGGGCGCTCTTAACCATTACTAGCCATTTCTATGTTTCTCAATTTCCGCCATAAGTTCAACAACCCCAGTTCCGTTCTGCATTGCACCAAGTAATACTGGTGGAATCCATGGCTTTCCCGCAACGGTTTTAGGGGCTGACATTGAAATCGAACGCTCGATATCTGCTGCAGTTTCTTTTGCACCATCTCGATCTGATTTATTAATTAAATAAATATCGCCAATCTCAAGTAAGCCGGCCTTTGACGCTTGTATCCCATCTCCCATTCCAGGAGCGAGAACGACAACTACGGTATCAACGACTCGCATAACTTCAACTTCACTCTGTCCGACACCAACTGTCTCAACAATAATGAAATCAAATTTTGCACTTTGGGTTAATTGCAATACCGCTTTCGTGCTTACCGAAAGCCCACCAAGATGTCCACGTGTTGCTAGTGAACGGATAAATACGCCGGGATCAGTGAAGTGCTCAGTTAATCGAATTCGGTCACCAAGAAGTGCGCCACCTGATATTGGCGAAGATGGATCCACTGCAAGAACTGCAACTGAAAAATTTCGCTCTCTTAATAATTTAATTAGTGCATCAACTGTGGTTGATTTGCCAACTCCTGGTGCACCGGTTATTCCGATTACCTGAGCCCCAGTTTTATCTTCAACTTCAAATGGGAGGCCCGAGTTCTCAATAATCGTAATTGCCTTCGCCAACGCTTGCCGGTCGCCATTGCGAACTTGGCTAAGGAGTTCGGTGTAATCACTCTGGCTCATATGCCAAACCTTATGACATATTTCTCGTGATAAGTTGTGCCTATGGCTGAAATGTCTGAAACATCCCACTCAGTTCCAATCCGTGTTGTGGTAGCAAAACCTGGCCTAGATGGACATGACCGAGGCGCAAAGGTTGTTGCCCGTGCGTTACGCGATGCTGGATTTGAAGTTATCTACACCGGCCTTCATCAGAGCCCAGAACAAATTATTGCAACAGCAATTCAAGAAGATGTTCAAGCAATCGGACTTTCAATTCTTTCTGGCGCCCATATGACAATTTTTGAACGCATCATGAAACTCTTAAAAGATAATAAGGCAGAAAATATTGTGGTTTTTGGTGGCGGAATTATTCCAGAAGCTGACAAAGTTGCACTTAAGGCAATGGGCGCTGGTGAAATCTTTACACCTGGCACACCAACAGCAGAAATAATTTCTTGGCTTCAAAACGCGGTAACAGCCCGCGCTTAATTAGGTAACTTTCGAATTTGTATTCGAAATCTTTTTGTAATCTCCAGAAGCAACTAAATCTTTTAACCTTGAGAAACCATCCCAGATTTCAGCATAAGAGTTCATAAGCGGAGAAATCGCTAATCTAACCGAGTTCGGCGCTCGATAATCCGGAATTACATTTGCTAGTTGTCGAAGTGCAAATGCAATTTGCTTACCATCGGGATGAACTAGCGAAACGTGGCCACCACGCCATTTAGCATCTCTTGGAGTGTTTAAAGTAAATCCAAGATCGGCAAGCCAGGCATCATAAAGATCAATCATCATCTGAGTTCCGGATGCACATTTAGCTTCAATATTTTTAATTCCAGCCTCTTCAATAATTCCAAATGAAGATTGCACAGAACGAAGTGCAATTATGGAAGGTGTTGCGATTTGGAAACCCGCTAAGCCTTCGGCTTTCTTAAACGTTGGGCCCATATCGAACATGTTCTCTTGAGCATGCCAACCTTGTATCGGAACTTGTAATTCCTTCTGCACCCGCTTGGAAACATACAACCAACCAGGAGAACCTGGTCCAGAGAATCCAAATTTATATGTGCAACCGACTGCAAGATCAACGCCATCTCTATCAAATTGCAGATCAATGGCACCTATTGCATGACTGCAATCCCAAATGGCAAATGCACCATATTTTCGAGCCACATCAGTTAGGGCTTTAACATCATTGCGCGCTCCTGCCCGATATTGAATAACTTCAAAGGTTACGAAGGCAACATCTTCATTCATATACTTTTCTAGAGTTTCTGGCGTGATTCGTTCGTGCTGTGAAACCGAAGTATCTTCATTATTGATGATTACTAGATTTAATCCACGCTCTTTTGCATAACCCTGCAAGATGTATCGATCAGTTGGAAAATTTGCGGCATCAATGATTATGGTTTTGCGCTCTGGCCTGGCAGCAAGTGCGGCGCCCGCAAGTTGGTAAAAATTCACAGATGTTGTGTCAGTTACTAAAACTTGTCCTGTAGCTGCGCCAAGAGTTGTGCGCCCTAGTAAATCTCCCGTTGCAAATGGCTCTTCAATCCAATCGCTCCAACCCTCGACAACTTTCGCGCCCCAGTCATTAAGCAAGTAATCATTGATTACCTTGATTGTTCGTTTTGGCAATCGACCGAGGGAGTTTCCATCTAAGTAACAAATCTCTGGGTCATTAATTATGAATTCATCCCGGAACTTTGCCAATGGGTCTTTGGCATCTAGATCGAGCGCATATTGCCTATTTGTTACATCCATTTTCCAACTGTAGCAATAGTCAATTACCCTTGCACTATGGCCGTCAATAATTTATTAAATCTAGAGTCGGTCTCCAAATCTTTTGATATTCGAGCGTTGTTAGACGGCGTTTCACTAGGAGTGAATGCGGGTGATCGAATTGGAGTTGTTGGCCGAAATGGTGGCGGCAAAAGCACGCTGATTAAAGTGATGGCTGGAATTGAAACACCAGATTCTGGACGTGTATCAAAGGCAGGTTCAATAAACATTGGGTTATTGGGACAGAGTGATGAGACAGATGAGAATTCATTAGTTCGCGATGTAGTTCTTGGTGATTTAGCAATGCATGAATGGGCTGGTAATTCAAAAGTTCGTGAGGTTCTAACTGGGCTATTTGGTGGCTTTAGTGAAGAGTTGCTTGATCGAAAGATTTCTTATCTATCTGGTGGCGAACGCCGTCGGGTAAATTTAGCAAAATTATTAATCGCAGATCTTGATTTAGTTTTATTAGATGAACCTACAAACCATCTAGATGTTGAAGGTGTTTCATGGCTAGCCCAATATTTAAAACGCAATACAAAATTGGCGGTTGTAGTGATAACGCACGATCGTTGGTTCTTGGATGAAGTATCAGATCAAATCTGGGAAGTTGTTGAAGGAAACGTGTTGGCATATGACGGTGGTTATTCCGCTTATGTGTTATCGAAAGCAGAACGTGCTCGCCAAATAAGCGTTGAAGATGGCAAACGAAATGCGTTGATTCGCAAAGAACTTGCCTGGCTTCGAAGAGGCGCGCCAGCCCAAACTATAAAACCTAAATTTAGAATCGATGCTGCCAATACTTTAATTGCAAATGAACCACCACCAAGAAATGAGAGCGAGCTTCTAAATTTTGCAGCAAACAGGCTAGGTAATACGGTTTTTGAAATTCACCAGGCAACGATAAAAGCTGGCGACAAAATGATTTTAGAAGATCTCTATTGGAATATTGGACCAGGTGATCGCATTGGTATTGTGGGTGTAAATGGCGCAGGTAAAACAACGCTGTTTAGAGCGCTGCTTGGCCAGATAACTGCAGCGACTGGAAAAATTACGACCGGCGTAACAGTTAAAGCTGCTTTTCTTTCACAACATCTTGAAGAGTTAGATCCAACTTGGCGAGTGTTAGAAGCAGTAGAAAAAGTTGCAAACCAAGTTCAACTCGGTAATGGAAAAGAACTTTCAGCCAGCCAACTCTGTGAAAAATTAGGTTTCAATACAGATTCGCAGTGGACTCCGGTCGGAGATTTATCTGGTGGTGAGCGTCGCCGGTTGCAGTTAACTCGGCTACTAATGGATAGTCCAAATGTTCTGTTGCTTGATGAGCCAACGAATGACTTTGATGTTGAGACTTTGACCGCGCTAGAGGATTTGCTTGATTCCTTCGGTGGCACGCTTTTAGTGATTTCGCACGATAGATATTTTCTGGAACGAGTATGCGATCGCTTTGTGGGCCTGCTGGGTGATTCAAAATTGAGTGACTTGCCAGGTGGTATTGATGAATACTTAAAACTTCGATACAGATCTTTTGAATCTAGCGGACCGATTACACCAAAAATTAAGAGTTCTAATATCGCTGAAATAAAAGAGGTAAAGAAAGAGATTGCTAAATATGAACGTCAGCTTGAAAAACTTACAGCGCAAATGCTGGAGTTAGAAGGAGTTCAAGGTGATTTAGCTTTTGATCACGAAAAATTAAGTGCGAACATGGAAGAATTAACGGAATTGAGCCATAGAAAATCTGAAATCGAAGAAACCTGGTTAAAGGCACACGCTGATTTAGAGGAGTTAGAAAATTAAGAACTCACATTCACAAGTTGCCCGACTCGAAGCGCTAGCCGCAATCTCGGGAGTAATGATTGCTCTGCAATCGCGAGCAAATGGCGAGCTCTCACATTTATTGGGTAACAGCACTGAAGCTGCACTAGTTTCATTTGGTTCAGGTTTGATAGTTATTTCGCTAATTGCACCCTTTAACAAATCCATTAAAGAAGGAATAAAGAATCTTCGGGCTGCTGTGGCCGCAAAGCAGATTCCACGTTGGCGGTTATTTGCTGGAGTTTTAGGTGGCAGTTTCGTCGCGTTGCAAACCCAAGTTGTTCCACTAATTGGAGTAGCACTTTATTCAGTTGCATCAATTGCAGGTCAAACCGCTATGTCATTAATCGTTGATCGAATTGGCTTGACGGGTGGCGGTAAGAAGTTAATTTCAAAGCGCCGAGTCACAGCAGCCCTAATTACTGTCTTTGCAGTGATTGTTTCTGCCTTAGATCGAATCTCACTTGCTTCATTCTCAGTATTAGCTGTTGCACTTGCGGCTCTAGCTGGTGCATTAGTTGGAGTACAGCGTGCGCTAAATGGCCAGATAAATGAATACTCAAAAGCAAGTTTCACCACCTCGCTACTAAATTTCTTTATGGGAACTTCAGTTCTAACTCTTATGTTATTTGCACTTTTAGTTTTCCAAGGAGTTGAAATAGCTCCGCTACCAAGTGGACCGTGGTGGATTTATACCGGTGGAACTATCGGCGTTATTTACATTGCTTTTACATCAACAATTGTTCAGCATCTGGGTGTTTTAACTTTCACACTATTCAGTGTTGGTGGCACCTTGATGGGATCACTTCTAATCGATCTGATCTCGCCGACAAATGGAAATACGGTCTCTTGGTATTTAGTATCAGGAATTCTGATGACCTATCTTGGGG
>CANLTP010000045.1 GCA_947494085.1 Actinomycetota bacterium
CCCGCTTTTCTGACCAAACTCGTTGTATGTGGTTAACCACCTCATGCTCAACAGTAGTTTTCCAAACAATATCTAGTGGATTGGTGCAATCATTTGGATAAAGGGTGAATTGAAGTAATCCAGAACCATCTGAGGAAAAGCCCATACTGCCGGCATTCCACAACTTGCAACGATTACTGCTATTTAGATTACCTTTGAACCAAGTTTCCCATTCAGCATGGCCTCTTGAACCCGCTGGATCTGCTTTAGAAAATTCTTGTGCCATCCATGCAGTAGTCTCATTATTTCCAATTACGATATAAAAATTAATACTTGCCGCTTCGTCTCCAAAAAATTTGATAAAATTAGTTGTACGATTTCTTACCTCACTAACTACTGACTGCTTAATTGAAGAATTTGAGATTATCTGAATTTTATTTTTAGGTAATTTACCTTGATTTGTATTATAGATAAGCCGCACGCTGTTATATGCCTGCTCTCTTGCATTTATATTTTTCCCAAGAGATTGCGAAGCTCTCTTATCCCAAATCAATTTAGTTCCAGACTTTATGCAGGTAAAGGTTTTTGCGCCAACAACTGATTTACTTCCCACCTTTGTGCACTTAGCACCTGCTTTAGCAGCAGCATTTGCTGGAATTAGGGGAGTGGATAGGAAAAGAGAAAGTATTGATAAGAGTGCAATTAGCTTCTTCTTCATATCTAAAGTCTATGTTTTAATTGAGTTATTACAAGAGAGTATTCGCCCATATCTGACCTAAATGAAAAAAGTTGAACTATAAGCCGGGCAGGTGTTATCTCAGTTCGAGCTTGGATCGATAAATGTACGAGGTAGGCGGGCAGGGTGCTGGGTAAAGGTGGAAGCTGACTTGGGTTCTGACACCTCGGGAATTGCACCTTTTGACTCTTGGATGACATATGGAATTGCTACCTCTTCGTACCATTTATCTATTTGAATTCCATAAACTTCCTCGAAAGCCACTTCCCAATTTTTCTTTCTGCTCAATTTCCACCAATCAACAAACTTGCTGTGACCATGATCGGCAACTAGAACTTCGGTGAATAGAGCGCCAGCGGTATAACAAAGTATTTTTGGCTCCCAGCAAGTAGGGCCGCCTTGTTCGGTGTTAACAACTGCCTTGTATAAATCATCTTTGTTTAATGAATGAGGAATTAGCGCTCCTTTGTTGAAGTAAGCGCGGCGTAAGTTTCCAATACTTGCTCTATTCATCGCGGTATTTGGTTGCTCTGCCATGAGTGCTGCTACTGCGAATCCATAAAAATTAGCAGAACCTTCAACAGACCAGCCAGGAATTCCTTTTTGACGATCACCAATGATCGAAATTGCAACTGCGTGGACATACTCATGAGCCACAAAACCACGCATTGAAAGTTCGTTGCCAGCCTTGATGGATCTGTCCGTTTCCTTACCAATCACATAATAGGTAATCGCTCCGCGAGAATTATTGACTACATCACCCTTTGAAGTATTTTCACCATCTTGGGTAATACTGTCTCTTGCGTAACCTTGTAGTTCAAGACCATAACGTCTCATTTCATTATTGACCCATTCAACTGAGGCGGGTGAGCCCAGAATGATTGGGAACTCTGTTGTTGGCTTGAATTCACTGGACCAAAGCCTTGAGGCAAAAGGTATAACTTCCTTGATCATCTCAGCAAAGTTTTGCGGCGCATCACTTGCATAAATGTATTTGACTGTAGGTTGATAGCTTGAGCTCAAATCGTAAACACGCTTTATTTCCGCAAGGGCCTTTTCTCGGCGGGTTAAGGGAGTTGGCACAGAAGATTGAGAAGGAGTTGGCACAGAAGATTGAGAAGGAGTTGGCACAGAAGATTGAGAAGGAGTTGGTTTTACTGTCTCTTTGAGAACGGCACCCTTATTCCAAACTAACTTCTTGCCAGATTTAACGCATTTGTAAACCTTATTTTTGAAGCTAACCTTTTCATTCTGGACTTTGCAATTAGTTCCAGGATTAACTTTTTGGGCAGATATTGCAGGGTCTGGAATAAGAGTAATGGCCAGAGCAATTAACAATCCCTTGGCAAGACTCCCCTTGATTCGCATTTCAAAAGGGTAGTGGGGAAATCAAGCCGAATGGGACTTTGAGCAATCTTTTCTGCTCTTACATCCTAAAATGGCCTATTGGTCTATGAATACCCTTGATATTTCACTGGCTATCCCTAATATTGAAGATGAGTAAAGAACGGCTATATCCGCATAGTGGGTCAAAGGGAATGGTTTGAAGGTTTGTAGCCGAGTCCCTCACAAGCCAGTTAAATAATTAGATTCTCTTTGGCCTTCTTTGCAGCGGCTCCCCTGCCATCTACACCTAACTTCCGATAGATGTTTCGTAGGTGCGTTTTCATTGTATTTTTTGAGATGTGCAAAATCTGCCCAATTTCTGAAATTGAATTTTCGGTTACCAAATATTTCAGAACCTCAATCTCGCGGGTTGTTAATTGTTCTCCGCTAATTTCTACCAACCAATTGCGCTCTTTGATCCGCTCAATGGCCAATCGATTCAATGATTCCAGCCACAACGAATCGCGCTCGGAAGGCAAACTTATGATTGCTTCAAGGGTTGAATTATCCTGGCGTAGAAAAATCTCTCGAGCTCCTGCCTTTTCGCCCGCTTCAAGTGCACGCCTTAAGTATTCACTCTGCTTCTTAATACCTTTATGTTCAAATTTAGATAACTTCAAGTTTTTACTAATCACGTCAAACGCAGTGATTTCTGGAAGATTCTCAGTCGCTGTTAGATCTTCGAATTTAACCTTATTTAAAATACTTTTGCCTAACTTCTGTAAATAGACATTTTCCGGGTTGCGCTTTATTAATGCGTCTATTCGTCCAAAATCATTCTTCTGATTTTTCACAAAAATCTCAGAGAGATCTACTAACCAACTGAGTGATTCATACTCTGGATTTAATGCAATCCGATCTCTTAAATTGTTTATTTTACTAGCGACTTTATCTTGGCTGTTAGGGATACGTGACAAAATCCTAATTTCCCCAACCTCGCACAGAATGACAATAAACTTAAGGCCGTTCTGTTCTGCCTCCTCCCGCAGGCTAACAATTTCACTTAGAGCTTCATTGATCATGGAGAATTCATAAAGACATCGCATTACAACAAATTTGCAATCAAATGGTGAAGCAATCCCAACCCGTCCTGAAGCCTCTTCTAGCGCAATCGTAGATTTAGCTAATTCATACGCTTGGTTGTATTCACCATGGACCAGAAGTTGCATAGATTTAATTGCTGACTTTGCATGATCCAAAACAATTAAATTATCTGGATTATCAATACCTAAAATATCTTCTGCGCACTTTTCAATTTTCTTGATATCAGAGGTAATCAAACCAATACACGCGACAAGCCGAATCAGCCTTCCCTTATCCATCGGGTCTAAAGTGCCGCTTTTAATCGGAGAAGCAATTGAAATTTCGGCATGTTCTAGTGATAATTTATAGTCACCATTATGAAAATTCACATATGCTCGACACAAGTTACTAATTTGATCAACCCAAACCTTTAAATCATTTTCACGAATGCTTGCTTCAAGTTCGTCTAGCAAATTAATACATTTCGCAAAATCTAAATCAATTAAATTACCAATCGCTTCAAATCCCTTAGCCATGAATAAACTATTTTGTGAATCATCAAGAGAGCTTTTTGCATAATCAATAAACTCTTTGCCTTGTCCGTTCAGGGATAACTCAGCCATGCGTGTTAAATACAGGCGATAGAAAAAATCTAGATCATTCTTTTCAATTGCAGTCTCAATAACTTTGTGCACGCCGTCGGCAAAGCCTGGCAGGGGTGATTTAGCAGCCTCGTTATTCACCCCACAAGGGTGATACATGAAGGTTATAGTTTCAACTCAGTTTGAGCGTAAAGGGGTGATAAACAGGGGGGATTTGCTTTAATAAACCTTCAAAATTTTATCTAGTTCTTTTCGCTCTAGATCCGGCACAGTGCAACCATCAGCAGGATAGCCAACGGGGAAAAGAATGTAGGGGCGTTCGGTTGCAGGGCGTTCGAAGATCTCACTTAAGAAACCCATTGGATTGGGTGTATGCGTAAGGGTAGAAAGTCCCATTGTATGGAGGCTTGAGATAAACATTCCACAGGCCAAACCAACAGATTCATTAACATAATAATTCTTTTGTGGTGTTCCGTCAGGAAGAACTTGAGATTTCTGCGCAAAACAAACAACAATCCAAGGCACGATATCGAGGTATTCCTTATTGGAGTTAGTCCCTAGATGAGAAATAGCGTTGCGCCATGAAGGTGGCATGCGACCGCCCTCATAATTCTCGCGTTCTTCAATCTCGGCAGCTTCACGAATTCGATGCTTTAGTATCGGATCAGATGTCGCACAGAAGAACCAGGGCTGCTGGTTCGCACCACTTGGCGCAGTATTGGCAGTTCGAACCGCAATCTCTATCAACTCTTGTGGAACAGGGTCAGATGAAAACATACGGACACTGCGACGAGAGTTCATATGCTCGAAAAACTCTTTGCCACCTGTGAGGGATTTATCGATTGGCGAGCGCGAAGGTTGGTATTTCATTGTTGAACTCTAACTAGGGATGCCTCTTAGGGAAATAGCCTGTGACAACTTTTTTACCTTTGGTCAACTTCCAAATTGGGGTTTGTTTTTCCAACAGTGCGAGCTTCAACTCTAACGACTAAAAACACCCCAACGATCACAACGATTGCGCCGAGTAGCAAAGTAATCGAAAGCTTTTCTTCAAGAAATAGAACTCCGAGTGAAACCGCGATGACCGGATTAACGTAAGCATAAGTTGCAATCAGACCCACCGGAGCGTTGCCTATAAGCCAGAGGTAAGCGGTATAGGTTGCAATTGAACCAATCAAAACTAAACATCCCCACCAGAACCATGATGACAGGGTTGCATCAAAAAGATCACCCAAATCTTCACCGAAGATTAGTCCCGCAGATGTCATTGTAATTCCGGCAAAAAACATTTGATATGTGGTGGCCACTAAAGTGCTCTCTGGCAAATCAAGACGCGGGGCAATATAAGTTCCAAATGCCCAGCCAAGGTTTCCAAGAATTACCAAAAACATCCATAAAATATGAACACCATTGTTAGGTTTAGATAACTCTGGAATCAACAAAATACCAACACCGATAAATCCAATAGCGATTCCGACCCAACTCCAGATAGAAGTTGTCGCGCCATCAATCGTCTTAAAGATTGCAATCCAGAATGGGAGAGCTGAAATCAAAAGTGCGACTACACCAGTTGGCACATCATTAAACTGCGCCAAAGTCACCATTCCAAGACCGAGCCCCAATAGCAGCGCACCAAGGAGTGTTAAGAAAGGAATCTGTCTTTTTTTAATCTTTAAATATCCTGGACCAAATTTTATGGCGAGCACGACGCCCATCAATAATCCTGCAGCAAGAAATCGGGATCCCATCGCCAGCAGTGGCGGCATCGAACGAATTGAATATTCAATTGCTAAGTAGGTTGATCCCCAAACGATGTAGACCACCCAAAGCGCTCCCCAGATTTTTCCGCGCGTAGGAGTGCTCATGAGCGCAATACAACCACAGTTGAGCGATCTAAAATGACACTTTTCGGGTCAAATTATTAGCTCAGCGATCTAAAAGATTCTGTGTTGGGTTGTAACTCGAACCATTGCGTCGCTTTGCAATCGCAGAAAGTGCTTCTAGAACAACTCGGTTGGCAAGAATTGCAGTTATGTCTGCGTTATCAAATGGTGGAGCAACTTCAACGATATCGATACCAACTATCGGAAGCTCTAAACAAATTCGGCGAACCGCTTCTAGTAATTCGCGACTTGTCATTCCACCTGGTTCTGGTGTTCCGGTTCCTGGTGCCATACCTGGGTCAACAACATCGATATCAACGGATAAGAAAACCCCGTCACATTCATTTGTTAGTGTTGCGAAAGATTCAACTAGAACTTCTTTTAATCCTCGGTGATGGATTTCAGTCATCTCATATGAGCGCATGCCCTGATCGCGCATCCAGTTCAATGTCTTATCATCTGGCCAATATCCGCGAAGACCAAGTTGTAGAAAGCGATCGCCGCGAACGTAGCCGTTGTTAATTAGATTTCGCATCGGAGTTCCGTGCCCCACAAGTGCTCCAAAGTGATCTTCCCCAGTATCGGCATGTGCATCAAAGTGAATCATCGATATTTTGCCTTTGCCACGGTGCATGGCAATTCCGGCGACATCTGCAGATGCAATCGAATGATCGCCACCCAGAACAACTGGAATTATTCCAGCACGCGAAATCTTTTCAGTTGCAGCTTTTAAAACTTCAAGTGACTTATCTAAATCGCCACCGGGCATTAATAAATCTCCGGCATCAAAAACTTTAAGGTCTTTTAGACCATCTGTGCGAAGAGCTAGATGCGGTCTTGATCCATCATGCGGCAGATAATCTCCCCCACGAATAGCTTGTGGTCCAAACTTTGCACCAGAGCGATGAGATGTTCCGGAGTCAATAGGTGCGCCAACAATGATTACATCTGCACCTTTGTAAGTTGATGGATCATCTAAGTCGCATGTTGGAATACCAAGAAAGGTGAAGGCAGGTCCATACATGTTTCCGTGGTTAGTCATGCTGCTCTTCTTCCTATAACTATTATGGCTTACGTTTTCTAAGTTTTCTAGGATCAACTTTCTTTGCTGATTCCTGCGCCTTATTCAAAAGTGATCTGGCCCAAGTGAATTCAATTGCGAGAATAAAGAGTCCGCCGATAACAAAGGGAAGAGTGAAGGGGCCGGGCAGAATAATTAAGACTCCCCCAATAGCGATGAGCGTGAAGCCAATAACCATGACAATCAACTTACGCACTGGAGTTGGAACTCCGCGCCAGATTTTTCTGTATTCCACGGTTTAATCCTAACGCTTGGCTCGTTAAGATAATGCTGTGGAACTCCAGAAGATACT
>CANLTP010000046.1 GCA_947494085.1 Actinomycetota bacterium
CCACGTTCAGATATTTTGAAATACGTATCTAGCATGGTTGAGCCCTTCTGATTTTGGTATCGGGGGTGTTTGCGACCCCGTGGGCATTCACGGCGCACAAGCCGGAGGAAGATGAAACTGACATTAGCCCTTACCTATAAGTAGGTCGTGAAAATACACACCGTTTCCCCAGAAAAGTTTCGGAATTTAAGGGTGAAATCATCAGGTGGGCAAAGCCAATCCCTGTAGCGGTGTAACATAACGGCTGGTTCACGCTCAATACGTGCATAACGCACAAAATCTGCGGGTGTAGCTCAATGGTAGAGCCCCAGCCTTCCAAGCTGGCCATGCCGGTTCGATCCCGGTCACCCGCTCCATAATCTTCACTCGCAGCTTCTCAAGCGACTTGTATAAAAGCTTTAGCCCTAATTTCGAAACCGAAAGAACTTAATCCAGCTGACCAACCACTTCCGTCAATTACGGAAACGGATAATGACGAAACAGACTCAGATACTGAAACGGTTCCTTCGTGAATGAATGAAAAATTATAAGTCTTTACAAAACTAGCATCAGTGGCGAAACCAAATCCATAGTGAGTTGAAGAATTTAATGTTGCCCCGGCGCCACTCACAGATACAACCGACCCAACAGGATAAGTCGCAAATCCAGTTTTAGTTGCGGAGCCAGTCACAATTATTGTGAACCGATAATTTGTATTTGGCTGCAAATTGCCAAATGGATTGCTAATAGTTTCTGCGGCGGTTGCTGAAGATAATCCCCAAGTAACCCCTCCTCCCAGTGCCGTCAAATTAATAACTGTTACGGCACTAGATCCCGCTGGCCCAGTTGCGCCAACAGTTCCGGTTTCACCTTTTGGTCCAGTCGCACCAATTGATCCGGGCGCACCATTGGTTCCGTTTGTTCCATTACTTCCACTTGCTCCATTACTTCCTGCTGCACCGGGCGAACCAGAACCGGCTGGTCCAGTTGCGCCAGTTGATCCTGGTGCTCCAGCTGGTCCAGCTGGTCCCACTGAACCAGGTGCACCATCGCTGCCAGTTGAAGAAGTTCCTTTAGCACCTGTTGCACCAGTCGATCCGTTAGTTCCATTCGTTCCATTAGTGCCAGCTTTGCCCTTCAATGAAACCGGTGCAGGCCATTTGTTATTTGTTTTTGGACCATACATACTCATATTGCTTGTATCGATATAGAAGTCGCCATCGATTCCCTTTGTTGATTTCGGCGCACCTTTGCCGCTTAATAAAGTGTTTATTCCGGGTGTTACTACGCGGCCTGCTTTAGAAATTGTGGACTTCTTTATGGGATTCGCTTGCACAGAGGTCGCGGTTAGATTTCCAAATATAAGGATTGACGTTATTGATAGCGCCAAGAACTTTAGGGTCTTTGAGCGGAACATTTTGGTGTGCATTTCGCTTTCTATATCCCCCTCGTTTAGGGGCGATGCAATAGAGAGAATGCGCGCAATTACATTTCAATACAAGGATATTTGTGGGGGCAGGCTCTCATCCCCGCATATTTGTATGGACACACGCCTAATACTCACAGTTCAAATTCAGGTTTCTTGATTATTCTCCCCAGTCTAAGGATGTTATCTACGGGTATCCGGAAGTAACCACTTCAGGTTCTGAGACAGATCGAAAGCTATGAAAGTAGCGACGACACAAAGGGGTAAAGAAGTTATGAATAAGAAAATCGCAGCCGCTGCAATTGCAGCAGCACTTTCAATCGGAACAATTGCATCAGTTTCTACTGCGCAAGCAGATAACGGACGAACAAAGGGTGTTCCTTCACAAGTTGCAACAGTCCTTTCAGGGCTAGTTACAAAGGGAACTCTTACACAAACACAAGCAGATGCAATCACTGCAGCGTTAACTGCAGCTGCGCCTGTTAGACCAGTTATCGCTAAAGACCATGATGCAACTCATGCGGTAATCACAGCAACTCTCGGAATCACTGAAGCAGATCTACAAGCAGCCCGTACTGCTGGTAAATCACTTGCAACACTTGCTGGCGATAAGAAAGCAGCGCTAATCACTGCACTTGTTAACCTCAAGTCAACTCAGATTGATGCCGCTGTAACAGCAGGAACTTTGACTGCTACACAAGCAACAACGGCTAAGGCTGGTTTAACTGCTCGTGTAACAGCTATGGTCGAATCTGTTCCAGCTCCGAAGATGGGCAAGATGGGTAAAGAAGGTAAAGAAGGAATGGGTAAAGGAAAGAGAATGCAAGGCTGATCTCCAAACTCTCTACGTAACTAGACGGCTCTCGCTAGAAATAGCGGGGGCCGTTTGGCTTTTCTGCCATTATTGCGAAATGAGAATTCACATTGGAAGCGATCATGCGGGCCTGGAATTTAAGGGCGTAATCATTAAACATCTGCAGACAAATGGCCACGAAGTTATCGACCACGGTCCAATTGAATATGACGCTCTCGATGATTATCCAGTTTTCTGTATTCCTGCAGCGCAAGGTGTTGCAAATGATCCAGGTTCACTTGGAATCGTTCTAGGTGGTTCTGGAAATGGCGAACAGATGGCGGCAAATAAAGTTAAGGGAATTAGAGCCGCTTTAGTCTGGTCACTTGAAACTGCAGTTCTTGCGCGTGAACATAACAATGCAAATGTGATTTCAATTGGTGGACGAATGCACTCTGAAGAATTCTGTTTAGAACTAGTTGATAAATTTATCGCTACGCCATTTCCTGGTGATGAGCGGCATGTTCGCAGAATCAATTTAATGGGCAAATATGAAGATACTGGAAAGATTTAAGACCTTACATACTTTAAATCAGTAACAATATGTCCCTTGCCTAAGCCCTTTCCTTCAAATCTAGTCAGTGGGCGAAAATCTGGTTTCGGGATTACTCCCCCAACAAATCTGGAATCTGATCCAAATTTCTCTTCACTCCAATGAGCGTATGCGACCCAGTCAGTAGCGATATGAATGTAACCACCAGGTTTTAGCTTTCGATAAATTAAATCTACAAAATCCGCTTGAACAATTCTCCGCTTCCAATGCTTCTTCTTATGCCATGGATCTGGGAAATAAAGATGAACGCCATCTAGACATTGATCTGGCATCTGTTCGTTTAGAACAATTCTGGCATCTTCATTAATCAATCGAATATTAGTTAATTCAAATTCATTTATTCGAGCTAGTAATGAACCAATTCCAGGGCGATGAACTTCTAGAGCGAAGAATCCGGTGTCTGGAAAGCTTCGAGCAATTTCGGCCGTGGCCTCTCCCATGCCGGTGCCGATTTCCATTATTACTTTTTTACTATTGGGAAATATCTCAGATGGAACTATTGGATGGTCCGGAACTATTCCAAATTGATCCCAGAACAAATCAGTCGCCTTTGCTTGGGCCTCGGTAATTCGCGTTCCGCGCAGACGAAAAGTCCTATTACTTAAGTTGTAAAGGCTGCTCTTCTCCGGGGAACTCATGTGGGTATCTTAGATAAGGATGGATAAGGTTGGCTCATGCCTGGATTAAATATCTCAAGAGCCGAAGCACGCGAACGCAGCAGTCATCTAGCCGTCACTTCATATGTGGTGACAATCGATGTCTGCCAAGGGCCAGAAAACTTCATCGCTAAATCAACCGTTAAGTTCAGTTGCAACAAGCCTGGATATGACACATTTATTGATGCTGTTGGAAAGAAAATCATTTCTGCCAAGTTAAACGGTGCTGATGTTGATGTTGCCAATTACGACGGTGAGAGCGTTTTTCTAAAAGGTTTGGCTACGGAGAATGAATTAGTAATTGAGATTTTGGGTGACTATTCAAAGACTGGCGAAGGACTGCAATATTCGGTAGACCCTGCAGATAATGAAGTTTATTTATATTCCCAAGGTGAGACGGCATATATCCGCAAGATGTATCCATGCTTCGATCAGCCAGATTTGAAAGCAACATTCCAATTAACGGTTACTGCCCCTGCGCATTGGGAGGTTATTTCTAATTCACCGGTTAAAGCTAAGAATTCAATCGCTGGCGAGAAGAACGTTTGGGAATTCTTGCCAACCCCAAGAATTTCAACTTACATAACTGCACTTATTGCCGGTCCTTACTATCACGTGCATGATGAATACGTTGGGCAGAAAACTGTTCCACTTGGAATCTACTGCCGTAAATCATTGGCAGAATCTTTAGACCCAGAAGATATTTTCCTGGTAACAAAACAGGGCTTTGCATATTTCGAAAAGGTATTTGGACTTGCTTATCCCTTTGAGAAATACGATCAGATTGCAGTGGTTGATTTCAACTGGGGCGCAATGGAAAATTCAGGTGCCGTAACTTTCCTGGAAAACTTATTAGTATTTCGAAGCAAAGTAACCGAGCGCATGTATGACGCCCGCGCAAATACCATCTTGCACGAGATGGCACATATGTGGTTTGGAAATATGGTCACGATGCAATGGTGGGATGACTTGTGGCTTAACGAATCATTTGCTGAATGGTCTTCACACTTGGCATCAGCTGAAGGAACTCGCTTCGTTACTGCCTGGACTGGCTTCAACTCCGAACGTAAGAACTGGGCATATCGCCAAGATCAACTATCTTCAACGCACCCAATTGTTTCGGACATGATTGATATCGAGACAGTTAACGCAAACTTTGATGGAATTACATATGCAAAGGGCGCTTCTGTCCTTCAACAATTAGTGGCTCACGTTGGTCGCGATAACTTCATCACTGGGCTGCAGAAGTATTTTGCCAAGCACGCCTTTGCTAATACAACTCTCGATGACCTACTAGTAGAACTAACTGCAACTAGTGGCCGCGACCTAAAGCCTTGGGTTTCTACTTGGTTGCAAACAGCTGGTGTAAACACCCTGCGTCCTAAGTTGGAAATAGCAGATGATAAATATTCAAAGATTGAAATTATGCAAGAAGCGCCACTTATTCCGGCTGGTTCAAAGGAACTTCGCCCACATCGATTAGCTGTTGGACTTTACGATGTTAACGGTAACGACGTGGTTCTACGTAAATCTGTTGAACTAGATGTTGCAGGGGCAAGCACCACCGTTGCCGAACTTGCAGGCGAAAAGGTTGCAGACTTGTTGTTAATAAATGATCGCGATTTATCGTATGCGAAGGTTCGGTTAGACGAGCGTTCAATTGCAACTCTGAAGTCTCACTTAGGCGATATCTCTGATGGCTTAACCCGCGCAATGTGCTGGGCAATTTCCTGGGATATGTTGCGTGATGCCGAGATAAGTGCGACTGACTTTATTGAAATTGCGTTGGCCGGCTTGCCTGGTGAAAGTGATATTACTGTTGTAACCGTTATTGGAAATCAATTAACAACTGCAGTCGAACTTTATGCAAATCCAGCAAATCGTGATGCGCTCCGCATCAAAGTCGCGGATGGAATTGCCAACTTGCTGGCTTCAGCCAAGGCTGAGAGTGATCACCAACTTCAATTCGCTAGAATCTTTGCCGGCCTTGCAGTTACCGAAGGACATGGAAAACAATTACGTGCGCTTCTAGATGGAAAACTTGCTGGCCTTAAAGTAGATGCAGATCTGCGTTGGACATTTGTATTGGCGCTCTGCGAACGTGGTTTATTTACCCGAGCAGAATTAGATGCCGAACTGGAAAGAGATAACACAATCAACGGCCAACTTGGTCATGCAACCTGTGTTGCCGCATTTCCTACCGCCGAAGCCAAAGCTGCTGCATGGAAAGCAATTACTAAAGAGGATTTAACAAGTTCGATTCGCGCATCTATTCATCGTGGATTTATGAGATCTGGACAGCGCGATCTGCTGGCCGCTTATGTTGATCCTTACTTCGATTCGCTATTAACAATGTGGGATAGCGCCTCATTTGATATCGGAAGCTCTTTCGTTGAACTCTGTTACCCAACCTACATAACTAATCAAGCGACTTTAGATAAGACCATTAATTGGCTTGATACAACTGGCAAAGATTCAGCGGCTGGTCTTCGTAGATTAGTTTCAGAGAGTCGTGACGCACTTTCTCGTTCCCTTAAAGCACAAGCTAAAGATGCTTAAAAACTAATCAATCCGAGTAAGTGTTGAGCTCTTATTCTTCTTGCGGTCAACTGTTGAAAGTGCAACTACCGCTGAAATCGCTACGAACATGACAGTAGGAATAACAACGAAATAAACTATTCCAAGGAATGTTCCAAGGGGCTCGCCTGGAAGCGATCCATCCTCTTGAGTAACGCGATTTAGAACGCTAGTGAAAAATTGCATATACGTATCTTAGGCAACGCCATGTTCAGCGCCAAATGGGCGAAGGTATGAAATCCATCTCGTATCTGGTTTCCCAGTTCCCAGAATTCGCCAAGCTGCGCCAGCTGGTTCACGCGGCAGTGTCTTTAATTTCCAACCAATTTCTTTTAACGTGCGATCGGCTTTCTGGTGATTGCACTTGTGGCAAGCTGAAACAACATTCTCCCAATTATGGGAACCACCACGACTACGTGGAATTACATGATCAATTGAAGTTGCAGGTGCGGTGCAGTAAACACATCGCCCACCATCACGCGCAAAGAGTGCGCGCCGCGAAAGTGGAACTGCGTGGCGATAAGGAATTCGAACAAATTTAACTAATTTAATAACTGCTGGAAGTGTTATCTCGCCACCAGAATAATGAAGGACAGTGTCAGATTCTTCGACAGTTGTGGCTCGCTGATTTAAGACGAGGATCAACGCTCGTCTCTCTGATACGACACCTAGTGGCTCATAAGTGGCGTTCAGTACCAATGTCTGTGGCACTTGAAATGCTCCCTTTTTATGGATCTTGCTCCAACGCGTGGCCCGTGTTGTTGGGTAAATAGTGCCGTAAGAGAGGCAAAAAATCGCGCATTTCTGATGGCGAATCTCGTGAATAGAAGGTTTATTCTTCGA
>CANLTP010000047.1 GCA_947494085.1 Actinomycetota bacterium
CTCGGTATCGCCTTCGACATTTAAACGTAGCAACGGCTCGGTATTAGAGGCGCGGACATTGAACCAATACTTCGGGCCGGTCACGGTAATGCCATCTAACTCATCTACTTCAAAACCCTCATACTCCGAAAGGATTGCTTGAATGGCTGCTGGGACATCTTTAACTTCCGAGTTAATTTCACCACTTGCTACATAACGATTAAATGGTTTTAGAAGATTCGATAATGAACTTTTACCTGAGGCTAATTCCGTTAATGCAAAGAGTGCGGCTAGCATTCCCGAATCTGCCCGCCAAAAATCTGCAAAATAGAAATGGCCAGAGTGTTCGCCGCCAAAGATTGCGCCAGAATCTGCCATCATTTTTTTAATAAATGAATGGCCAACTCTTGAGCGAAGTGGGGTTCCACCATTTTCAGTGATAATTTCTGGAACCGCTTTAGATGAAATTAAGTTATAAATAATTGTGGAGCCCGGTTTGCGCTTTAGCTCTCGCGCTGCGATTAAGCCTGTTAGCGCTGATGGATTAACCAAGGAGCCTTTCTCATCAATCAAGAAGCAGCGATCGGCATCGCCATCAAAGGCAAGTCCGATATCTGCCTTCTCTTTCAGAACCCGCTTCTGTAAATCAATTAAATTCTTAGGATCGATTGGATTTGCTTCGTGGTTTGGGAAATTTCCATCCAGTTCGAAGAACATTGGAATTACTTCAACATTCAAGCGCGCCATCACCGCTGGCGCGGTGTGACCGGCCATTCCACTACCAGCATCAATAACTACTTTTAATTTACGCTGACTTGAATTTGCCTCTTCAATTTCCGGAAAGAGCGCAATTAAGAAATCAACATATTCACTTAGCAAATCCGCTTTGCTCTCTTTGCCAACTGGGCGGTTGGCTATTGGCAATCCTTCAAGAATGAATTGTTTTATTCGATGCAATCCAGAATCTTGACCAATTGGAACTGCGCCACTCTTACATAACTTAACTCCGTTATAGGCAGCGGGGTTGTGGCTCGCCGTGAACATGGCGCCAGGCATATTTAACTTTCCGGCTGCGAAATACAACATATCGGTCGATGCCAGACCAATCCGAATTACATCCATACCTTGTGAGGTCGCACCATCTGAAAATGCATCAGCAAGTGTTGGGGATGAAGGGCGCATATCTTCGCCGATTATTATTGTTGAAGGTTCGCGTTCTTCTTGCAGAAAACGGGCATAGGCGCCACCAAGAACAAATGCGAAATCTGGAGTTATCTGCGAATCAACAAGGCCGCGAACATCGTAAGCCTTGATTATTGAGTTTAAGTATTCGCTATCAAACATATCGACAACCTTACACAACCCTTAAAAGATATTTAAGCGGGAATTAATTGGGAATTGCTCGAAGATGACCTCGGCGGCCAAGTTCAAGCGGAGGAATTTCTATTCCTGATATCTCACTTGCGCTTGTGCTCTCCCGAGCGCCCACTTCGCGAACTGCATCTGCAATTGCCATTAAATCATCACTGGAAGGACCAGCCGGAACTGAATCTGGTTCTGGTTTTATTACAGTCCAACCAACTGGTGCACTCATGCGCAAACTATGTTGATCGCAGAGATCATATGCATGTGGTTCAGAGAATGTTGCAAGTGGACCAAGCACTGCAGTTGAATCTGCATAAATGTATGTAAGAGTTTTAGTTGCTAAGTGACGACAGCCAACGCGAGAGCAGAGACGAGCTGCGCGTGGTTGTGGCCGAGTCATACCTAAGAGATTAGCGTGATAGAGCTATAAAACTTGGGATTTGCTAACGAGAAATAATGCGCGCGTCCAGAATTGGGATTGCCGAACTTTCAAGTTGCGCTCCTGCTGCTAGTGGCAGATAACTCAAACCCCGTTTTTCTTTGAAGATAATTCCGCCGTAAATCTCATCGCTCTTAGTACTAAATTTTGCGTCGACAACACCGCTCTTAGGTGACCAAGCTGCCGTGTCATTCTCTTTGCTTCCCACAATGGTCTTGCTATATACCTTGCGATCTTTTCCAGTCCATTCCACATTTACTTCAATATTCTTACCTTGAAATATGACTTCAGGTCGCAGGCCACCGAAATGTAGAACTAGTTCTTCCAACTGTTGACTTGGTGTCGACCACGTAAATTCATTAGTTCCTTCAAAGGTGCCCGAACTCTTCACTGCAGCAACAATCGGCTGATCTGCAGTCAAGACTAGAGAGAAATTTTTTGCTAGCAAGACTGGCTTGAAAACTATGTCTTTAACTTTCCCACCCTTGATATCGATGTCATCCAACTCAATCGGAGCAAAGGTTCCATCGCTTGCAACTAATTTTGCTCGGACGTTTGCGTTGACACTTCCTGGAGCCAGGATGCGCAGCATCTGGGTAGTGTTGCGTCCAGATAAAATTACGTTACTGATTGCTGGGATAACAACTCGTTTCTGTGGATTAGCGCTTTGAGAAACAAAATCAGATCCTAAACTTTGCAATCCGCGCTGGCGTTGATCATAAAGAAACATCGTGACGCGACCAGATCTGGTAATCGCGTGAATGACTACAGAATCCTCACCTGGAGCCAGCGAATCTAGATAAATTTGTTTACTCGAATTTTTGGAGACTCGAATTGAATTCACCGGTGAAACACCATTTGAAGTGTAAACAAAGAGATCAACAATCGAAGTGCTTAAACCACTATTGATTATTTGAAGAGATGATTTGCTTATGACTGACCCCGCTCCACCAACAAACCACTGATCACTCTCATTAATTGCGCAAATTGCTGTTGCCAAAGAATTTGATTTAGGTCTTGTTACATTTATCGATGTCTCACTATTTCCGTCAACCAAAAGCGGTTTAGGTGATAGGTAATAAGTAGTTTTAGCTGCTGCTAGTTTGATCTTTGTCGATGGTATTTGTCGCACTAAAACTTTTGATGAAGGAAGAACTGAAGTTGAAGACCCATCAATTAATTTTCCAGGGCAGACCGTTGCTGGGTATGACTTAATTGTTGAAACTCCAGAATTGCTCGGGTTGAAGAGAAGGATTCCAGCAACCATTAAAGCGAATACTGACAATGCAGCGAAAACTCTGTGGTCTAAGGGCTTCATGCGCGATTCTCCGTAGAAAGTTCACGGCGGCGGTGCCCGGCTGGCAGTGAAAGAACAAGAACAACTAAGAGTGAAATCAACTGCAGAGAAATTAGCGCGCGATGTGCGGTTCCATCATGAATTAAGGAAATTGAACCAATCTCTTGAACTTCAAAATATGGCAGGCCAGTTGGTGATTGCAATAATTCAACGCTTGTTCCATTTATGATCAGTTTCCAACCAGTATCAAACTTTTCTGCGATAGTTACAGTTCCTGGTGCCAAAAGTTCATCTGTTGCACCAATATTTGATGAATTCAGCCCAGTGATAGCACCTGTTGCATCTGTCAAGGAAACTCGAGAATTACTGCCAACAATCTGCCAAATGATTCCAGAATTTGTAGCCGAACTCCGAGTGAAACCACCAATTCCGTCGATAGTTCGTGCAATGTTCTCATCAACTGGATTCTTTAGATATAAATATTGAATCCCATAGGTTCCTAAAATTTTGCTTGAAGTGATTCCAGTTCCACCAAGTAACTCATTTATCGCACTACTTATTGCTCTTGGGGTTTCGACTGCCACATCTGGATCCCCAATTTGTAGATCAGAGCCTCTAGTTATGAAATATTTTATTTGGTCATCGGTTCTACCTATTACTAAAGTCTTTGGTCTAATTGGGGTATCGCTGAGTGAAGCAATAAATGCTGGAACGATTTCACCTTTGCCACTTGCAACTACCGAATTAGCTCCACCGGAAACAGCCCAGGTAGCCGTTGCCAATAGCGAAAGCATTGCAAAAAATACTGCAAACACTGATGCGAAATGGGCCAGGCCAAGCTTTGAATCCCTTAACTTCGGAATAACGTTTGCAGCGACTTGCAGTGTTGGCAAGAGGATTAAAACTTCAATAAAGACAATTATTGATCCGGTCCATACTTTTCCACTGCTGCCATGACCCGCAATCTGAATTTGTGAAAGAAGCGAAGCAAGTGCAAGCAGGATAATCGCCCCTGAAACTTGGGCAGGGAATCTCTTTGAAACAATTAGCGCAACTAGAAAAAGAATGAAAGGAGCAACTATCCAAACCGGAATTCCAGAGACACCACCAGGATTTAAAAGCAGAACTTGTAAAAACGAACCTCCAGATAGCGCAAGACCTGGTTCCAATAAAATCTGAGTTGGGTGGAAAAGTAGCGATGCCGACCAAGGCAGAGTTAAGAGCGCTGGAATAAGCATGAATGCAAAGAATCTTCGAATTCGAGCGAGTTCGGCTCTCATCAAGAACTTAACTATTCCGGTGCCTTTTATCTCAGCGCGACGATTAACAAGTGCGCCAGAAAATAGCGCGATAAAGGTTATTGTCCAGATTGCCAGAAAGAGCGAAGAAAAAGCTGAAAGCAGCGATGCTAATAAGGCCAAGGAATAAGTTCTTCGCCAACTCATGTTTTCATAATTAATTGTTCGCGGCATCAGACTAAACAAAACTGGTGCAAGTAGCGCAATTACTAGCGTTCCGAGCCGTCCTTGATTGATGCTGTTCCAAATGACCGGCGAGAGGGCATAGAGCAGGCCGCCAATTACAGAGACTCGGATTGATAAGCCAAACCTCTTTGCGCTGCGATACATCACGAAAAATGCGAGGGGTGGAATAAGAATGAAGAAAACAGTTATGAACAACCAGACTTTGCCAAGAGTTATAGCTGAAGCGACCGCGAGAATAACTATCCAAGGTGGCGAATAAGCCGCCGAACCCAATCCAACAATGTGCCAGGACTCAATATATTTAGAGATTAGATCCATTGCTCCACTTGGTGAAGTTGGAAGTGCGCCGCCACTTATTGATCCAAAGCGGTTTCTAGATGCAATTAGTGAGATTAAGAATGTGGCAGCTAAGCCAAGTAGCAAGGGGCGGTTGCGAAGTTTCTGCCAATTAGATTTACGAGATTTAATGACGATATCTTGGTCGTCAAAGTTTTCATCAATGACACCGATATCTGCATATGACATTGGTTCATCTGCAGCTTCGTCGACCACTTGATTAGATTTAAAATACTTTTGCAGCGCATAATTTGCCTGCTCTGTTGCCAAACGTATCTGACTTCCAGGGGGTGGGATGAACTCGCGAATGATTCTAGGTGAGAGCAATCTTTTCGTCTTACGTAATTTCCTTGCTTTCAATAAATCTTGAGGTTTAATAATTAAGAGTCCAACTGCAGCAATTTCATCAGCCGCATATCCTGGAAGTTTTGCAATTAAATAACCAACAGCGCGAATAGCGGCGCTTCCAACAATTTGTAAGGCAATCCAAGGCAACAACCACCATGATGCATTTACCAATAGAACGTAGGCCGCGTTCTTGCGATCCAAAAGTCTTGGCCGATGCAAGAAAGCTTCTTCCACATCTACGCTTCGAAGTTCAGATGCGGCGGCTTCGACGTGATAAACCAGCGCTTGCGGCGCCGTTACGACTGAGAAACCGGCAACTCTTGCCCGCCAACCTAAATCAACATCATCTCTAAACAGTGCCAAGTTTGGATCTAGGCCACCTAAATCTTCAAACACTTTTCTACGAACCAACATTGCGGCCGTGCTAACAGATAAAACTTCTGTGGGTTGATCGTATTGTCCTTGATCTTGTTCTCTCGGATCCAATCCCGTCCACCGGGCACCATTTACCGCAATACTTATTCCAACTTCTAATAAATGTCTGCGGTCATACCAACCAAGTAATTTTGGACCGACAAAAGCAACTTGTGGTTTATCTGCTAAGCCTTCAATTAAATATTGGAGCGCTGATCTACTTGGTGCGCAATCATCATGAAGAATCCAAATTAACTCTTCTTGATCATCAGACTTTAATTTTTTTGCAGAACCAAGAGCTAGCGCAATCGCATCACCGAATCCGGCATCACGATCAGTTTTTACAACAGTTAAACCAGCACTGGCAAGCATCTTTGCTGAGTTATCAATTGAACCGGTATCAACTGCAATGATTCGATCAACACTTCTAGTCTGCGCAGAGATTGCAGCAATAGCTTCAGGCAACCACTTTTGGCCATCATGCGAAACTAATGTCGCAGTAACGAAAAAATTGTCAGCCACAGGCTACTGGAATTTAAAATTAAGCAGAGCGGCGCTTTAGGCGACGACGCTCACGTTCGGAGAGGCCTCCCCAAATACCGAAACGCTCATCATGTGCGAGCGCGTATTCCAAGCACTCACCGCGAACGTCGCAAGATAAGCAGACCCGCTTTGCTTCGCGAGTTGAACCACCCTTTTCAGGGAAGAAAGCTTCTGGATCGGTTTGAGCGCATAATGCACGCTCTTGCCAGGAAAGTTCGATACCGTCGCTGTTGATTACGCCTTGGATCTCAATTGCTTGAGGCTTACTAGAGGGGCGTTGATCGCTCATACGGAAACTCCTTAAAAACTCTTGGCCGCCCAGATCTGACTAGACCAGGCGGGTTTACTAAGAGAATTACACGCGTGTAACTCGATTAAGTCAAGTTATTTCGCGCCATATTTACGCTCAAATCAAATAAATTTCAAGAAAATTGAGGAATTTCTTCAATTTTGGCTGGAAGTAGAACTAAAAACCAAAATAATTATCGATAGCAATTACAGATGCTGGAACTTCAAAGCCATCAGCCACAAAACAATTCTTCAGCCTGGCCCCGGCCCCTACAACTGCGCCATCCCCGATTATCGAGCCATCTACTTGGGCCGAACTATCGATTCGAGAGCGCCGACCAATTACCGATCCACCGGAAACGATTGCGTCAGC
>CANLTP010000048.1 GCA_947494085.1 Actinomycetota bacterium
GCGTTGTAGGCGGGGGAGATTCGGCAGCGGCGGTCCGTAAGTTAGGGTTTGCTGATTCGGATTTCGGTTATATCTCTACTGGCGGCGGAGCTTCTCTGGAATATCTCGAAGGTAAGGAATTGCCCGGTTTAGTAGTTCTGCAGTAATTTTTGTTTAGTCTTTAAAACACTCTGGAGGAATAATGCGTAAGCCCTTGATCGCAGGTAACTGGAAGATGAACCTCAATCATCTTGAGGCTATCGCCGTTACCCAGAAGCTTTCTTACTCCTTAGATGACAAGGACTACGACGCTGTAGATGTTGTAGTGCTTCCTCCTTTTACTGATATTCGTTCAGTCCAAACTCTGATTGATGGCGATCGTCTTCGACTTTCGTATGGTGCTCAGGATTTATCACCAGATGCAAGTGGAGCATTCACCGGCGATATCAGCGGTTCCATGTTGAATAAGTTGGGTTGTTCTTACGTAGCAGTTGGACATTCTGAACGCAGAGCAATTCATAATGAAGGCGATGAGATTGTTAATCGCAAAATTAAAGCCGCTCTTGCAAATGAAATCACTCCAATATTTTGTGTCGGTGAAGAGTTAATTATTCGTGAAGCGGGCACGCATGTAGAACACGTTCTAAATCAAATTCGAAATGGCCTAAAGGGATTTCATAAACCAGATCTAAAGAAGATTGTTTTTGCCTACGAACCTGTTTGGGCAATCGGAACCGGTAAGACTGCAAGTGCTGAAGATGCACAGGAAGTATGTGCAGCAATTCGAATTGAACTCGCAAAGATTGGATCCACAGAAATCGCTGAGGCAGCCCGGATTCTCTACGGCGGTTCAGTTAAATCTTCAAACATCGTAGAAATCATGAAACAAGAGGACATTGATGGTGTGTTGGTCGGCGGAGCAAGCCTCGATGCTGAGGAATTCGCCCGAATTGCCCGTTTCCATCGGGCGGTAACCGCGTAATTTGCTGGCGATTGACGGGTATCCTTACGCCAGTGTCCAGTCGGGTGTTTACCTGGCGCTTAGAAGTTTTCGAATATAGAAGGAGATAGTCGTGGTTTTAGCTCTATCAATCTTGCTCGTGATAACCAGCATTCTGATGGTTCTGCTTGTGTTACTTCACAAGGGCAAGGGCAGCGGATTATCTGACCTCTTTGGCGGTGGAGTTTCATCAAGTTATGGCGGATCTTCGGTAGTTGAAAAGAATCTTGATCGCATAACTATTGTTGTTGGCGGTCTCTGGTTCGCAGGTGTAATTGTTCTTAGTTTGGTATTAAAGAAGTAATTTGTTTTTGTTCTTTTTATTAAAGTTTCATTGAGTAGAGGAGAATAATATGGGTAGCGCAATTCGTGGAAGCCGCGTTGGCGCAGGTCCTATGGGTGAAGCAGAGCGTGGCGATGCCATTGCTCGTTTCCGAGTTTCTTACTGGTGTGCACAAGGCCATGAAACTCGTCCTTCATTTGCTGAAGATGAAACTGTTCAGATTCCAGAGATTTGGGATTGTCCTCGATGTGGCTACCCAGCTGGTTTGAATAAAGATAAACCACCAATGCCAATTAAAAATGAACCATATAAAACTCACCTGGCTTATGTTAAAGAACGTCGCACTGAAGCTGAATCAAAGAAGATTTTGGAAGATGCTTTAGCACGACTTCGTGGTGAAGATTAAAAATTTAGATCTTTGCTACTGCTTCTAGAAGCGAGTTAATTCCCAAAGTCCGATTCTTTAGGTGAACTCTTAAAACCGGTAAATCGCGCGAAGAAAGTGCTTCGCCATCACCGAGTGCTTGTGCCATTAAAAGTTCACTAAATGAAAAATTTGTTCCAGGTATCTCTATGTCAGCATCAGCCTCAGCAGTAATTTGAAGGAAGCCACCATTGCTAGCGCCACCTTTATGAAATTGCCCAGTTGAGTGTAGAAATCTGGGACCCCAACCAAAAGTGACTCCAATATTTTTCTTCGTTGCAATCGCTTCTCGCAACTTAAGTATCTCTACATCTGCTTCTCGATTTAGATAAGCCATGATTGCAAGATATTTGTCAGAACGGCCAATTAAGTCGTGAAGTATTTCGCCCAGTTCCGTCGAAGCGCTTTCACCGTAAACTGCTAGATCCTTGTTTTCCAAAACCGGTTGACTCGTAGGTTTTCCATTTTTGCTCCAGTCGCTTAAAAGTTTGCTAGTTCGCTCTTTAGCTTCGGTCACATTTGGTTGATTAAATGGATCGACCTTGAGCGCTCGGCACAATAACGCGGTTACCCATTCCCAAAGTATGAAGTGTTCACCCAGTGATGCATTTATATTGAGATCGCATTCGCCATCTCCAAATCCAATTGAAAGTGCTGGGCCAGAGACCTTGGAAACGCGGCTCTCAACAACGATTGGTAAGCGACCTTTCTGATCTTTACCAGTTGATTCAGCTATTAATTGTTCAATCCAATCTCCGATACCTGGAACACTAGATCCAGAATCATGAAGCGAAAAGTTCTGGATGGTTTGCTCGAAAATTAACGTGGCTAACTTGATTGCAGATGAATTACGCTCTGCAAAAGTTTGAGCAGCAATATCTGCATCATCGAGCAGTACTGAGGCATCGATTCCTAACAACGCAGCTGGAACAAGCCCGAAGGCGCTGAGAGCGCTAAATCTCCCACCTACAAAAGGATCGGCATTGATAACTCGTAAGCCTGAAGATCGAGCTGATGTATCTAATGGCGAACCAGGATCAGTCACAATTACAAAGTGCTCTCGAGGATCTAAATTTGCGTCAGCTAATAATTTCTCAAATAGTGCTTTTTGAGAGGCTGTTTCGATTGTTGATCCAGACTTTGATCCAATAATTATCAGAGTCTCACTAAGGTTTTCAGGAATCCCTAGTCGTATCTGATCTGGATCTGTCGTGTCGAGAATCGTTAGTTTCTTGCCGAAAGTTTTTGCAATCACTTCAGGTGCTAGTGAAGACCCACCCATTCCACATAAAACATAATTATTTAGATTCTTTGATCTTGCCCATGCGCTAAGCGCATCCAACTGGGGGAGTAAATCCCGACTAGTTTTTGGTAGGTCAATCCAATTAAGGCGTTCTCGAGCTTCTGGCTCTGCTGCAGCGCCCCAGAGTGTTGAATCCTTTGTGGCAAGTGCAGCTGCAATTGAATTTAAATCTTTCGCAATTGTGCTCTCGTCATCAAATTTATCTAGTAGCCGTCCTGAAATTTCGATCATTTAAGACCTTGCAATAGTTCTCTTTGCGGCTTCTACAACATTTTCTGGGGTGAAGCCATATTCTTTGAAGAGCGTCCCGGCAGATGCAGATGCGCCAAAGTGTTCGAGGCTAACAATCTCGCCATTGTCACCAACATACTTATGCCATCCGGCGCCGACTCCAGCTTCAACACTTACTCGTGCCTTAACGCCCTTAGGCAGAATGCTCTCTTTATATGAATCAGGTTGTTCCTGAAACCATTCCAAGCAAGGTGCACTTACAACACGTGCGGCAATGTTTTGATCTGAAAGAATTTTCGCTGCCGCAATAGCAACATGCACTTCCGAACCTGTCGCAATCAAAATAACATCGGGTTCGCTCTTTGCTTCCACGATTACATAGGCACCCTTTGCCACGCCTTCGGCACTGCCACATTGGGTGCGATCAAAAACCGGGAGATTCTGTCGCGATAACGCGATTCCTACCGGCTTATCACGAGTGATTATTTCGCGCCAAGCAATTGCGGTTTCGTTAGCATCACCTGGTCGAACAATTGAAAAATTCGGAATCAAACGTAGAGAGGCGATGTGTTCGACAGGTTGGTGAGTTGGGCCATCTTCTCCCAAGCCAATTGAATCGTGGCTCCAGATAAAGATTGATGGAATATTCATTAGCGCTGCCAAACGAACGGCACCTCGCATGTAATCACTGAACACTAGAAAGGTGCCACCGAAGGATCGAGTCAGGCCGTGAAGTGCAATGCCGTTAAGTATGGCTCCCATTGCATGCTCTCTAATTCCGAAGTGAATGATTCGACCATACGGATTTGCATCCTTCATTTTGCTATTTGCAGGCAAGAATGAACCACCGTTATTTATGGTTGTGTTATTACTTCCGGCAAGGTCGGAGGAGCCACCCCAAAATTCGGGCAATACTCCAGCAATAGCGTTGATGATTTTTCCAGATGCCGCACGAGTGGCAATATCTTTTCCACTTTCGAATGTGGGAATTACTTGTTGCCAATCTTTCGGCAACTTTCGGGTCTGCAATCTTTTGAGCAACTCATTTTGTTCAGGATTAGTCTTTGCCCACGTTGCTAGTTCGTTGTTCCAGATTGCTCGCTGTTCAGCACTACGTTCGATAACTTTGCGGGTATGTTTCAAAACAGAATCTGGGACATCAAATGACTTCTCCGGATCTAGCCCGAGCGCAACTTTTGTCGCAGCAACTTCATCTGCGCCAAGAGCAGATCCATGTGATTCGGCAGTGCCTTGGGCGCTAGGGGCTGGCCAGGCAATCACAGTTTTTAATCTAATTAGTGAGGGTTTCATCTTTTCATTAGCCACTGCAAGCATCGCTTTTTCTAAGGCCGGTTGATCGACGTCACCATTAGCAAGGGCCGCAACTTCTACGACATTCCAACCATAAGCTTTAAAGCGCATTGAAACATCTTCAGTGAATGCAACATGAGTGTCGCCCTCAATTGAGATTCGATTATCGTCGTAGATAACTTTAAGGTTTCCAAGTTCCTGAGTTCCAGCCAGCGAACAAGCTTCAGAACTAATACCTTCTTGCAAGTCGCCATCGGAAGCGATTACCCAAATATTGTGATCAAAGAGAGATGTCTTACTGGCTGGATCAAGCAAGCCTTTTTCGTATCGTGCTGCCATCGCCATTCCAACAGCGCTAGAAATTCCAGAACCTAGTGGACCAGTAGTTATTTCGACGCCAGCAGTATGTCCAAACTCTGGATGGCCAGGAGTCTTTGCACCTGCTGTTCGGAAATTTTGTAAGTCAGAGAGCTCTAATCCATAGCCGCATAAAAACAATTGAACATAGAGAGTTAGCGAAGAATGTCCAGCAGATAGAACGAAGCGATCTCGACCAAGCCAATTAGGGTCGGAAGGGTCATGCTTTAGAATTCTTTGGAAGAGTGTGTAAGCAACAGGAGCCAGGGCCATTGCTGTGCCTGGATGTCCATTGCCAACTTTCTGAACGGCATCCATCGCGAGTGCGCGACTGACGACAACAGCTTGGTCATCTAAAGAGCTCCATTTTTCGCTCACTTGATTGTCACTTCCTGTTCTAATCGGGCCGTTAGATTCAATCGCCAACCATGTATCCAAACCAACGTTGCTCCCAGTAAATGCGCACCAACAATAATCTCAGGAAGACCTGTCACATATTGTAAGTATCCGATTGCGCCTTGGGCCAAGGAGATACCGAGAAAGATAAGAATCATCCGACTAAAAAATTTCTTAACCTCGGGTGTTTCTGAAACTTTAACAACTAAATAGAGAGCAATCGTTAGGCAGATAAGAACAATGACTGACTCAGCATGCAGCCAAGAAACGGCGCGGAAATTGAATGGATAACGCTCGACACCTTCAGAACCCGAATGTGGTCCAGTGCCAGTTACGACAACACCAATCAAAAGAACTATGAAAGTTAAGGCTGTAACAACTTTAGTTAAATTCCTCGTCATCGGAAGAACTTTAATAACAGGGCGATCAAGAACTCGGTGACGCAGTGCTAGTGCACACGCGATTAGCGGAAGAGAAAGAAGAAAGTGTGCCGATACTGTAATTGGAGTTAATTTTGTTAAAACGGTTATTCCACCTAATCCGCCCTGCGCCAGAATTCCAAGAATTTGTAGAATTGCTAAAAGCCGCAAACGCTTGAAATCACTACGGTCGCGCAATCTCTTCAAAATATAAATGAAGGCGGCAAGAGCGATAAAAAGTACGAGGGGGCCAATCAAGCGATTTCCGAATTCGATCCATGCATGCAATTGGCTTTCATCCTGCCCGATAACTGGCTTGATCGAACCATCTACACATTCCGGCCAGGTTGGGCAACCAAGCCCGGCGCCAGTTAAACGCACCGCCCCTCCCGTGACCACCAACCCTGCATTTACAACAAGCAAAGCAGTGAAAAGTGTTGAGCGTAGCTTCATACTCGTAGCCTATGCGCTTGAAGTCTCCTCCTGCGGCAGTGCGCCGAGTGGCGGGTTTGGGTGAATTACGCAACAATAATGTTGTGAAAAAGACCGAGGACCGAACCCGTGATTTAGTGGCTCGCGCCATCCTCGAAAATGGTCCTGCGACCGCGGTTGCCTTGGCTTCAAAGCTACACATAACCCCGGCGGGAATTCGCAGGCATTTAGATAACTTAATTGCTGAAGGTGTTTTGACTGCTCGTGAACCATTCACAAGTGCAAAAGATTCAAGGGGACGTGGGCGTCCATCAAAAGTTTTTGTTATGACAGATCTTGGTCGTGAAAAATTTGAACACACTTATGACGATCTCGCTGTATCAGCTCTGCGATTTATGGCATCAAAGGGCGATAAGACATTAGTAAAAGAGTTCGCTCGAAATCGCGCGGAAGAAATCACCAAACGTGCAGCCCAGATTCTTGCTAACAAGAAGAATCTAAGTGAGAAGAGCGAAGCGCTAGCAACATTCTTAACTGGCGAAGGTTACGCAGCAAATAATCATTCTCAAGGAATTGGCGAAGAGCTTTGCCAGAATCATTGTCCGATTGCTCACGTTGCATCGCAGTTTCCCGAACTCTGTGAAGCTGAAACCCAAGCCTTCTCCGAATTACTCGGCACCCACGTTCAAAGACTTGCCACTATCGCTCATGGCGACGGTGTCTGCACCAC
>CANLTP010000049.1 GCA_947494085.1 Actinomycetota bacterium
AACCGAAAAAATGGCCCCCGGTGACTAATTCGGGAGCCATTTGGTGTGCGTATGACTGGTGGGATTCGAACCCACGACCTCCCTCTTAGTCATAGAGGTGCTCTATCCGCTGAGCTACAGTCATACGCATGCGAAAGTTAGCCCTGATTACATTCAGTTAAATTCTTCAAAAATAATTTTGTGAATAAAACTTAGATGTGTATAAATATAAGCATGTCAAAAACGATGTTAAGGTTTACCGCGTAGTCAATGAGGTGCGAGTCGAAGTGTTATAGTTTTGCCACTTAGTCATAGAGGTGCGCAAGACAATCTGAGTTACAAGAAAGAGCCCCGCAGAGAAATCTGTGGGGCTCTTTTTATTTCAAAGAAAGGTGAAGTGATTAATTCCATTATTTCTTATGGGCTAGCAGAAAGTCGAATACTGAAGAAATAAACGCGGCATTTATCTTTGGCAAATGCTTTCCCCCAGCAATCGTCCACATTTCAACAGCCACACCTTTAGGGCACTTATAGGCCGCTTTAGTTGTTTCAGAACCGGCAAGAGCTGACTCGTAATTAAACTTTGTCTTATTCTTTATAAGCGCTGCCGAAGTTGAACATCCATCAATTTCTGCCCACTTACGAGTTTCATCAGCAACGCTTGAATATGGTTGTTTCGGATCATCAAAAACATCTCCGCCAGCGATATGAATCAATTCATCTTCGGTGCCATTAATTTGTAAAACACTGACCGGGCGATCTGCTTTACAGAGTGACATATCCGAGAAGCTTGATCCATTGAAATTCACAAGCGCCGCAATCTTGCTCGAATTATTGCAAGCCACGGTATATGACATAAATCCACCATTTGAATGTCCAAAGAAGTAAATCCGCTTGGCATCAATCGATACTTTCGCACTTATCTGTTTTATAAGATCCATCAAATATTTGGAATCATCGACTCCACTTTTTTCGAAATCACAACACGATTCAGTCGCATTCCAAAATGGAAGTCCCCCACCATTCTTTGACCCTGATGGCAAAGCCAATACAACACCTCGCTTGTAAGCCTCGGCTGTTAAATCAACCAGCGCCAATAAATCATTCGGTGTCGCTGTGAAACCAGGTAGTGCAACAAGTAATGGCGCCGCAACTTTGACTTTCAACGTTCCAGGAATTAACACTTGTGCCGGGCGAACATCACCGACAGAAATTAGCTTGCTTCCTTTTCTTATTGTTATCTTCACGCCTTTATCAAGAACAAATTCGTTGCCCGCACTTGGTGGCTTAGTTGGTGCTGCAGATGCAACAGGTCCAGCAGAAGCGGTTGGCTTAGCCGCAGGCGTTTCAATCGCTGGAAGTGGATCTCCGTCAATCCACCACTTTGCAATACCATTAACAAGAATGCACGAAAGATTCTTTCCGCTATACGAACTAAGTTCTTTCTGCCCAACAGCATCAGCCAAACATGTTCGCCCAGGAGCGGCAGCCCCTTCTGGATATCCATCATCCAATGCCGCAATTGCAGATGAAGTTAGTGATGATGTTATTAAAGACACCATTGCCAATACAGTAAATATCTTGCGCGGCAATGCACTCATGCCTAATTAGATTGCATTAAAAGACTTATAGCAAGGGTAAATGAATGAACTCGATGAGAGATTTAGGATAAAAGTTAAGTAAAATCAGGTATGCCTCGCGTAGCAAAAACGAAAAATGGCTTCCCACCAAAAGTCTGTGTCCGCTGCGGCCTGGAATTTGAATGGCGCAAGAAGTGGGCCAAGAACTGGACCGAAGTGAAGTATTGCAGCGATCGTTGCCGGGAAAATAAATGAAGCGCATTATCTATATTCCATTTGATCATCTGCATCGCAACTTTGGTGCACTCAAAGGTGCTGATCCAAAAACCGATCTGATTGCATTTGTTGAAAGTGCCCGAATGACAACCGGGCGCAACTGGCATAAGGAACGCTTATTCTTTTTGATCTCTAGTGCCCGTCACTTTGCACAATCTCTACAAGAAGAAGGCTTCACTGTTGAATATGTAAAGGCTGCAACAACAATTGATGGCTTAAAAACTATCACTGCAAAATCCAAAGTTAGTGAAGTTATCTGCGCTGAACCATCTTCATTCCGACAATTCGAAGCGCTACAAAAATATGGCATTAGCTTCGTTCCTAATGATTTCTTTTTAACTCCTCGCCCGCTATTCAATGAATGGGCTGGTGGTCAAAAATCTTTTCTGATGGAAAGTTTCTACCGCGCTCAACGACTTCGCCTTGGAATCTTGGTTGAAGGTAATAAACCAACCGGTGGCGCTTGGAACTTTGATAAAGAGAACCGCCTGCCACCACCAAAGAAATATGACGGCCCGGCATATCTAGAACACAAACGCGATCAGATAGATCTTGAAGTTGCCAAAGAACTTAGCCATACCCCAACTACAACTTGGGCAACAAGTCGCAAAGGTGCGCTTGCTCAATTAAAAAACTTTATCGATAACCACTTCGCTGAATTTGGTCCACTAGAAGATGCGATGACCACAGATAACTGGGCACTTCACCATTCACTTCTGTCGCCCTATCTCAACAACGGTTTACTGCATGCATCTGAAGTAATCGATGCCGCAGTGAAAGCATTTAATACCGGCAAGGTTCCAATCGAATCTGCTGAAGGTTTTATCCGGCAGATTATTGGCTGGCGTGAATATGTAAATGGGATGTATTGGTTTCTTGGTCCGGATTACCGCAACAACAATCAGTTGGAAGCGAAGCGAAAACTACTTCCATTATTCACTGATTCAAGTAAGACCCAGATGAATTGCATCAAAGAGACTTTTACTGACATTGAAGACCGCGCCTGGGTTCATCACATCCCCCGATTAATGCTTCTGAGTAATCTCGCTTTAGTTACCGGCACGAATCCGCAAGAATTTCTGGATTGGATGCGCGAAGTATTTATCGATGCCAGCGAATGGGTAATGGTTCCAAATGTAATTGGAATGGGCGTTCATGCTGATGGTGGCGCAATGATGACAAAACCATATGCCGCAGGTGGTGCCTACATTTCACGGATGTCTAACTACTGCAAGCCTTGTGTCTATGACCCCAAGCTGCGCGTTGGTGAAGATGCATGTCCGTTTACAACTTTGTATTGGGATTTCCTGGATCGACATAAAGAAACCTTTGCCAAGAATCATCGCATGAGCCAACAATTCTTCGGCCTTAATCGGTTAAGTGATCTTCCTGAATTAAAGGAACGAGCTAAAGAAGTTCTAACTGGTTTGGAATTAGGCGAAATTTAGTTAAGAGGTAATGTCTTTATGTGCAAAGCGGTTGATTGCATTGAGAATTTCGGTATTCTTCGGGACGTGAAATTAAAGATTATTTCGACGCTAGCCGTCTTGGTGTTATTAATCCCAATTAGTTCTCAAATAGCTGGCGCAATTCCTGCTCAGAAGTTGAAGAAATACTCAGTATCAATGACAAAGGCTCATCTACCTGTCGCACCAAATAACGGCACCGATGATTACCGTTGCTTCTTGCTCGATCCAAAAGTTTCGCAAGATTCAATCATTCGAACAATTCAATTTATTCCGCAGAAGAAGGACTATGTCCACCACGCAATTATTTTCCGAGTTACCGATGCCGATCTACCTCAAGCAATAATTCAAGATAAGAGTGGCACTGGCTGGCCATGTTTTGGTGGGACTGGATTAGGCGGAATGCTCTCTACATTTGTTTCATCGCCTTGGTTAAGTTCCTGGGCACCTGGCCGTGGAAAAGATATTTCACCTGTTGGCTATGGAACTCCATTTAAAAAAGGTGAGCGCTTTGTTCTGCAAGTGCACTACAACTTACTTGCAGCGCAAGATGGAAAACTTGAGACTGATCAATCCAAGATTGTGATGGAAACAATTCCAGCCAAGGGCGCAAAAGTTAAACAGTTGCATCTCGAACTATTCCCAGCACCAGTAGAACTTGCCTGCCCAGTAGGCGTGACCGGCCCGCTCTGCGACCGTAGACAATCTCTAATTGATCTTTCAGCACGAACCAGCACAACAAGTGCCTTCGAGGCTGCTGGAATAAATGCGTTATGTGGACAAGATCCATTTAAGCCAACCGCATCATTGAAATCACGATGTGACAAAATTATGAATTCAAATTTTAATGTAATAGCCGCAGCGCCTCATATGCACTTACTTGGGCGTTCATTGAAGTTAACACTCAACCCAGGTTCGACCACCGAGAAAATTCTTTTAGATGTTACGAACTACAACTTTGATGATCAATCTTCAACGGTCTTGAAGCAACCTGTTGCAGTGAAAGCTGGCGACACAATTCGCGTTGAATGCACATTCGATCCAACTTTACGACAGAAGATTCCTCAACTAAAGAACCTGGCACCACGTTACATAACATGGGGCGAAGGTTCTTCTGATGAAATGTGCTTAGGCGTTATCGCCGCAACTAAGGTCTAGCTTCGCTTGAGGATGTTTTTTAAAATCCCCACTAATTTCGAACTTCTATTTCGAGCCACCCACCGATAACCAATTCGAGCAATTGGCCCGGAAATAGTTATTACGGCGGATAAAACTTTATTTCCCCTACGGTTCAGCAGGAAGGCAACAGCTTTTGCTCCGCTGTAACGTTCCTGCCCTGAAACTACGAAAACCCCACGTGCACATTGCTCTGTGCTTAAGTTAAATTTGGTGAGATCTGCTTCGTGAAAATCAACCGCGTTAATCTCTAATCTTTTACTAATCCAGGTAATTGAGTTCTTACATAATTCACATTTGCCATCATAAATAACAAATATTTCACTCATGCCTGAACTACCGTGAAAAACTTAGTTGTTTTTTACGTATTCTGCTGCGTGTGGGAATTCATTAGCTGCAAGCTTCTCAGCCATATCTTCCTTTACTGCCTTAACAACCTTGTGTGTTCCATCGCAGTTCTTCTCTTCATCTCTTGTGTAACCGCATTGACATGCACCCATGAAAATCTCATTTCTAATTGAAGTTATCGCAACCTTACTCGAAGTCGCCGCCCCGCCCAGTCATCTTCTTCTTGTTCTTATTCGGACGCTCATAAGCAACCAATATCCCCGCAAGAACGGAGATAAAGGCTGCCAGAATCAGGAAGATACTCAAAGAATTAACCTAGAACTGCCCATACAACGAGTGCAAATACACCAATACCTAGGCCAACCATTGCAGTTGCAGATAGCGACAAGAATCCACGTGAATCTGAAATTCTCTTTGCTAGTTCTGATGGCTTTTCAATTCTCTTTAGATCAATTAGCAAAACTTCGGCTTCACGAATAGTTGCATACTGGGAAATGATTGCAAGAATACCGGTAGCTGCTGCAACACCAATAGTTAAATACTTCGCACCATCTGTTGCGTTTTCAAATACTCCAAGAGCTGCTAATACAAATACGCCGGTCAACATAAGTGTTGGGGCGATTTGAGCGTTAATAATTTGTGAGCGCTTTGTATTCCAAAGCTCTAATAAACCTTTTTCATCCATTGTTTCTCTCCTGATCCTTAGCCCCCACTTGGGAGTCGGTAAATATTAAGTCCTAAACCTTAAATCCGCGTGTCCTAGCGCGAAAGAAATGCCAAAAACCCCCTTAATTACTTTTTCTTGTAGCCGGTGGGACACTTAGGACTAACGGCTGTCACCTTTTTGTTTAACTTTCCCCTAACGCAAGTAATCGTTGATTTCTTACCTGCCACAGGTGCCTGAGCCTCGACATACTTGAAGGCCTCACTTACTAAATTGGCGTTATAAAACGCCAGCCCCTGCGTCGCAACACAGACTACATCGCAGATCTTTGTGCACCCAGCGCCATTGCTGGAACTTTGGGCACCGATATAAAACCAATCATTTCCAACTTTCTTTAGCAATGGTGATCCTGAGTCGCCACCACAAATTGTCTTTTCAACTGAAATCTTTGTCATCGAAAAAGAGTTTGGGGTCAAATTTGCAAATTGCCTTGGAACTTGGCTGTGTAACTGAGTTTCAAATTCGTTAGCAATCGGACTCGTTTTGCCGCAAGGAGGTGCCTCCACTAACGCGGTGCATCCATATCCCACATGCAGAACTGAACTCTCTTCTTTTATCCATGCCGAAACTTGTGACTCCGTTGCAATTGCGATTGGCGCCTTTAACGCAAGTTCTTTGCTCAAAACTAATATTCCAAAATCATTTTCATATGGAAATTTGGCAGCCGTAAATCCCGAAGGTATAAAAACTTTTTCCCCTTGAACCCTTGTTAGCCGGGTCTCTGAAAGATTAGTCCCAGGAGTTTGAACCCAAAAGTTTTTACCAGTCATAGTAAGGCAATGTGCCGCGGTCAAGACAATTCGTGGGGCCACCAATGCACCGCTGCATCCTGCTAATTCAGCAGTTTCCCTACTTAATAGCCCAACAACAAATGGATTATCTATCGATTGCTTGCCACCATAAATTGCCTGCGCAGGACTTAACGTTGCCAGGGGTGCGAGGACTCCTGTGAAAAGAGCAATGATCAAAACTATCCATAGCTTTTTACTCATAATTCAATTATGCCTCTCAAACTCAGACAGGCTAGTGAACATTTCATTAATTTCGTTCAAAGATTGAGAATATTCTGAGAAGTTGTCGCCCACAGCAACGAATCCGAACTAACTTGGGCCAACAAAATAATCAAACAGAAATAAATCCCTTAAAGCGTAGCCAGCTTCTCCACAACCGCATTCGCTGAAGGATTTGTCATCGCAGTTCCATCAGAGAAAACCAGCGTTGGCACAACCTGATTTCCACCATTTATTTTCTCAACAATCTCGGCAGTCCCAGGAACCTCTTC
>CANLTP010000050.1 GCA_947494085.1 Actinomycetota bacterium
TGGCGGCCATTCCGATGCCACAGTTCCAGGTGCGCTCCATATCGGCTTGTGGGACGCCACCGATTTGGGCCAGGTATTGCATCTCGATTGGCAGGACCCAAGTCGATCTGTCGTAAACCGCTTTGAGACCGGTTGGGATAACACGGGCAGTGTTGTCGGCGATGCCACCGCCGGTGATGTGAGTGAAGGCGTGGAGGTTCTCTTTTATGCCTTTCATTAGTGCAAGGCAATCGAGTGAATAAATTTCGGTTGGGGTAAGTAGAACTTCGCCGAGTGTTTTTGAGAAATCTTGTGGGGTATCGGTAAGTTTTAGGTTTTTTGTTTTTAAGATGTGGCGGACAAGTGAGAAGCCATTTGCGTGGATGCCGCTTGCTGGCATTGCAATGATGACGTCGCCGGCTTTAACTTTTTCGGCGCCGAGAAGGTTTTCGTAATCAACTGCGCCGGTTGCTGCGCCTGCAATATCAAATTCATCTTCGGCTAGAAGTCCTGGGTGTTCGGCAGTTTCGCCACCGATAAGTGCGGTGCCAGCTTTGGCACAACCTTTTGCGATACCAGAAACTATTTCTGCAATGCGCTCTGGAAAAACTTTTCCGACTGCAATGTAATCGGTCATGAAAAGTGGTTCGGCACCACAGACAACTAAATCATCAACGACCATTGCAACTAGATCTTCACCGATGGTGTCGTATTTCCCAAGTTGGCGGGCAATTTCAGTTTTGGTGCCGACGCCATCTGTTGATGTTGCAAGTAGTGGGCGATTGAATTTTTTTAGTGCGCTGACATCAAATAGACCTGCGAAGCCACCGATATCGCCAACAACTTCTGGGCGACGGGCTTTCTTTAAATGTTCTTTCATTAATTGCACAGCTAAATCGCCGGCATCAATATCTACTCCTGCTTGGCTATATGTGCTCATTATTCGTAACGGTTCACGACTTCTAATAAATTCTTTCCAGCAGAAAGATCGGCTGGGATTTGAATTGGGTATTTACCGCTGAAACATGCGGTGCACAATTTGTCTTCGGCAATTGTTGTTGCGGCTATTAGGCCTTCCATCGAAACGTAACCAAGTGAATCAGCGCCGATAGATCTGCGGATTTCTTCGGTTTCAAGGCCTGCAGCAATGAGTTCAGCACGCGATGCGAAGTCGATGCCGTAATAACAAGGCCACTTAACTGGGGGCGAAGATATGCGGACGTGGATTTCAAGAGCGCCAGCTTCGCGCAACATTCTCACCAATGCGCGTTGGGTATTGCCACGAACGATTGAATCATCGACAACAACTATGCGCTTACCTTCAATAATTTCACGAAGTGGATTTAGCTTCAAGCGAATACCAAGTTGGCGAATTGTCTGGCTTGGTTGAATAAATGTGCGACCAACGTAAGAATTTTTTACTAAGCCCATGCCATATGGGATGCCAGATGCTTTGGCATAACCAATTGCAGCAGGTGTTCCGGATTCGGGAACAGGAATAACTAAATCAGCGATTGCTGGATGTTCTTTGGCAAGTTGGGCGCCGACTGCAACACGTGTTGCGTGCACATTGCGACCAGAGATAGATGTGTCGGGGCGAGCTAGATAAACATATTCAAAGATGCAACCTTTTGGTTCTGGTGTTGCCCAGCGGTGCGAGCGCAGACCGTTTTGATCGATGGCAATAAATTCGCCAGGTTCAACTTCGCGAACAAAAGAGGCACCGACAATATCGAGTGCTGCAGATTCGGATGCGACTACCCAACCATGTTCTAATTTTCCGATTACAAGTGGGCGAACGCCGTGATGATCGCGGGCGGCATACAAAGTGTGTTCATCCATGAAGACAATAGAGAAAGCGCCTTTTAGTTGGGGTAGAACTTCAAGTGCGGATGATTCAAAGTTTTTGCCTTCTTGCGCTGCAATAAGTGCGGTCATGATTTCGGTATCAGTTGTTGCATTAAGTCCGTCATCGCTGTTTGTAGTTATCTTCGCAAGTTTTTCGGCGAGATCACCAGTGTTAGTTAAATTTCCGTTGTGGGCAAGTGCCAAAGTTCCGTGGCTAGTTGCACGCAGAGTTGGTTGAGCGTTGTTCCAAGTTGATGAACCTGTTGTGCTGTAGCGGCAGTGGCCGATTGCAAGATTGCCGGTAAGTGTTGCAAGATCACTTTCGGTAAATACTTGTGAGACCAGACCCATATCTTTGTAAACAAAGATTCGTTCGCCATCACTTGTTGCGATGCCGGCAGATTCTTGGCCACGATGTTGCAGCGCATAGAGCCCGTAAAACGTTAGCTTTGCGACTTCTTCGCCAGGTGCCCAAACCCCAAAGACTCCGCATTCATCTTGCGGCAGGTATTCGCCTTCGTCTCCACCAAATAGTTCGAAAGTTAATTTTCCATCAGGACGGCGGGCCATGTCGTAATCCTATTCCGCAGCCGTGAGTTGTTGGAATAGCGCGGATAAATCGGAGCGCTCGCCAGATGCCGAGATGCGCCCATCGGAAATTGCATCTAGCCAATCAATTTTTCCTGCAGAGATTTCGAAGAGAACGTCGGCGCTCATCTCGACAACATTTGGTGGCGTGCCTCGTGTGTGCTTTGGGCCTTCGACGCATTGAATTGCGGAATACGGTGGGATGCGAAGTTCGACGGCATGGCCGGGCGCAATCTTAGAAATCTTGGCAAGAACTTCTTTTACTTGGCTCATGATTTCGGGATCTCGCATCGGTTATCCAAATAACTTTGGAAAGGTCTCGGTGTGGGCTTTTGAAAGCTCTTCGATTGAAATTACGGATAAATTGATTTCGAGGTCGGTACCGCCGGTTGTGCCAATTTTGTAAATTGGAATTTGGTATTTGCCAGCTAATTTAACAATCTCATTTGTTGCAGTGTCTTTGATTGAAACCAGAACGCGACCTGGGGTTTCACTAAAAAGAGCATTTGCAACATCATTTAATTCAACGCGGGCACCGATTTGGTTTTTCAATACTGACTCAACGAGAGTTGCAGCTAGCCCACCATTTGAAACATCGTGTGCGGATTCGAAGATTGGTTGGCCGTCTAGAAGAAAATTAACTAGGCGTTTTTCCATATCAAGATCTGCAACTGGTGAAGCGTTTCCGATTTCGCCATGCAGATAGGCCCATTCGCTGCCAGATAAGTTGCCGTTATATTTTCCGATTAAATAAAGATCAAGACCAGCAGCTGGGATTCCCATTGGTGTGCGCTTGCGAACATCTTGAATAACACCAAGGACTCCGATCACTGGTGTTGGCAGGATTGCGACATCGCCAGTTTGGTTATAGAACGAAACGTTTCCACCAGTAATTGGTAGACCAAGTTCAAGTGCAGCATCGGCAAGGCCACGAACGGTTTCAGCGAATTGCCACATAACACCTGGATCTTCAGGTGAACCAAAGTTCAAACAGTTTGTTACTGCAAGTGGTTTAGCCCCTGTAGTAGCTATGTTTCGGCAACTTTCGGCCAATGCTAACTTCGCGCCTTCGTATGGATCTAGGTAAGACCAGCGGGCATTTGCATCGGTGGAAACTGCAACACCAAGATGTGTTTGCTCATCGATACGGATTAAACCGGAATCTTCGGGTTGAGCAAGAACGGTATTGCCTTGAACATATTTATCGTATTGCGATGTCACCCAAGATTTATCTGCGATGTTTGGGCTGGCAATTAATTTTAAGACTGCGGCTTTGACTTCATCTGGCGCAGTTGGGAGTGGAACTGTGAAAGTTGATTTTGCTAACTTCTCTACATAATCAGGTTTTTTAATTGGGCGGTTGTAAACCGGACCATCATGAGCAACTGTGCGCGGTGGAACATCAACAATTAATTCACCATTGAAAGTTATGTGTAGACGTTCGCCACTTGTGACTTCACCGATAACAGTTGCGGTGACATCCCATTTCTTGCAGATTGCCATAAAGGTTTTTATTTTTTCGGGCGCCACGATTGCGCACATGCGCTCTTGGGATTCGCTCATCAAGATTTCTTCTGGTGAAAGTGAAGGGTCGCGCAGTGGGACTTTCTCTAAATTAATTTGCATGCCGCCGCTGCCAGCAGATGCGAGTTCGCTGGTTGCGCAAGAAAGACCGGCGCCACCAAGATCTTGGATACCTATAACTAAATCTGCTTTAAAGATTTCTAAGCAGCATTCGATCAATACTTTTTCGGCAAATGGATCGCCAACTTGAACTGCTGGTCGCTTGGTTGGTTTTGCATCACTAAAAGTTTCGGATGCAAGAACTGAAACACCACCGATGCCATCGCCACCAGTCTTTGCGCCAAAGAGAACAACAAGATTTCCGGTGCCGTGCGCAGTCGCCAGCTTGATATCTTCATGTCTCATTACGCCAACACAGAGCGCATTTACTAAAGGATTTCCAGCATAAGTTTCATCAAAGACAATTTCGCCACCAATGTTTGGTAAACCTAAACAATTTCCGTAACCGCCGATGCCGGCAACAATTCCTGGAAGTAAGCGGCGAGTATCTGGTGCATCAGCAAGACCAAAACGAAGTGGATCCATCACTGCAATTGGGCGGGCGCCCATCGTCAAAATATCGCGAACGATGCCACCAACACCGGTTGCAGCGCCTTGATATGGCTCGATAAATGAAGGGTGGTTGTGGGATTCGATTTTGAATGTGATTGCATAGTTTTGGCCGATATCTACAACACCGGCATTTTCACCGATGCCAACAAGGAGCGCGTCGGACTTAACAGCTTTTTCACCAAATTGTTTTAAATGCACCTTTGAAGATTTATAAGAGCAATGCTCAGACCACATAACTGAATACATTGCTAATTCACTTGAAGTTGGGCGACGACCAAGAATTGTTTTGATGCGTGCGTATTCATCTTCCTTTAAACCGAGTTCGGCAAATGGTTGAACTGTGTTTGGGTTCTCGGTTGCAATAGCTACGGTATCGAGCGCCATTAGCGACCTACTAATTGATGTAGAACTGATGTGAAGAAAGTTAAGCCATCGGTGCTTGGTCCGGTTAAAGATTCGATTGCATGTTCTGGGTGAGGCATCAGACCAACAACATTGCCGCGTTCATTTGAAATACCAGCGATTAGATTGCGAGAACCATTTGGATCGAAATCAACATAGCGCGCAATAACGCGGCCTTCACTTTCTAACATATTTAAAGTTTCATCATCGCATTGGAAAGAGCCTTCGCCATTCTTTAGTGGAATCAGAATCTCTTGACCTTGCTTGAAACCAGTTGTCCACATGGTGTTTGTGTTTTCAATCTTTAACTTTTGATCGCGGCACAAGAAGTGCAGGTTGCTGTTGCGGGTTAGTGCGCCCGGTAATAGATGCGATTCGCAGAGAACTTGAAAGCCATTGCAGATACCAAGAACTGGAAAGCCGTGGTTTGCAGCAGTAACAATTGAATTCATGATTGGTGCAAAGCGAGCGATTGCGCCGCAACGTAAATAATCTCCGTAGGAAAATCCACCAGGAAGAACAACAGCTTGAACCTCTTTTAAATCATCACTTGCATGAAATAACGGAACTGCAATTCCCCCGGCCATTTCAACAGCGCGGGCGGCATCGCGATCATCGAGTGATCCTGGAAAGGTAACTACACCGATGCGAAATGACATTACTTCTCGATCTTTACTATGTAAGTTTCAATAACTGGATTAGATAGAAGTGTTTCAGCAGCTTTTTCGACTTCTGCTAATTGCGCGGGTGTTGGATCGCCATCGACTTCAATTTCAAAACGCTTTCCTTGGCGCACTGACTTTGCGAAGGTAAAACCTAAGCGGGGCAGCGCGGAAGCCACTGCTTGACCTTGGGGATCGAGGATTTCGGGTTTCAACATAACCTCGACAATTATTTTGGCCATTTAGAATTTCCTTCCAGTGATCAGTTCAAATGCGCTTGTGTAACGTTCTTGCGTCTTTGCAACTACGTCATCGGGAAGTGGTGGTGGATTGCTATTTCGATCCCAACCAGAATTTAATAACCAGTCGCGAACAAATTGTTTATCGTAAGAATAATGAGTATCTGGTTCCCAGAACCGAGATGAATCAGGGGTTAAGGCTTCGTCGCCTAGGCAAATCATGCCAGATGGGTCGATGCCAAATTCGAATTTCGTATCTGCCAGGATGATTCCTTTTGTTGCGGCGAAATCATGCGCCTTGGAGTAAAGGGCAAGCGTCAGTTTCTTTAGAATCTGTGCGGCTTGTTCGCCAATAATCTCTTCACATTTTTCATATGTGATGTTCTCGTCGTGTTCGCCATCTTCAGCCTTTGTTGCTGGTGTGAAGATCGGCTGTGGCAACTTAGATCCGTCGGTTAAACCTGCAGGTAATTTGATTCCGCAGACAGTCTGCGACTTTTGATATTCGACCCACCCAGAACCGGCTAAATATCCACGTGCAACACATTCAACCGGAAACATAATTAATGGCTTAACAATTACTGCGCGGCCTGCAACTTCGGATGGAACATCGGTTGAAACAATATGGTTTGGGACTACATCTTTTAATTGATCAAACCAGAACAATGAAAGTTGAGTTAAAAGCTTTCCTTTATTCGGTATTGGTGTTGGAAGAATGTAATCGAAAGCAGAGATGCGATCTGACGCAACAATTAAGAGTTCATCTTTATCATTTGTAAATAAATCCCGGACTTTTCCGCTGCGCAGATGTTTCCATCCGGTTAGCTCGGGGATCATCGAATTTGGCCGGGACGGTACTGCGCTGCCGCAGCATGAGCGGAAGTAATCGCATCGATGCGACTTAC
>CANLTP010000051.1 GCA_947494085.1 Actinomycetota bacterium
TGCTGGCCCTTTACCACCACGGCCTTTTAACTTAACTTTGGCGCCATCGTTAATTCCACCTGGGATTCGAGTTGTTACTGAATTAGTTTTTCCGCCTTGTGGTGCAAGTTTTAGATCCAACTCGGTTCCATAAATTGAATCTCTAAATGAAATTGTTGTGGTTGCTGCTAAATCTTGACCACGTCTTGGTCCATGTCCAGCACCAAAAATTGTTCCAAAAATATCTTGGGAACCGCCACCGCCAAATAGATCTGAAAAGTCTGCACCTTGAAATCCGCCGCTGCCGAAATTAGGGCCGCTTTGTGGAATTCGGCCGCCTTTAAAAGCTTCACGCATCTCGTCATATTCAGCGCGCTTCTTATCATCTGACAAGACTTCGTAGGCTTCAGATACAGATTTGAATTTCTCTTCAAGCTTCTTATCACCTTTAGTTTTATCAGGGTGGAGCTCTCTAGCCAGCTTTCGATACTGCTTTTTAACAGCGGCAGCATCATCGCTTTTCTTGACGCCAAGGATTAGATACAAATCTTTCTCGTATAAATCCTTGGCGGCCATTTTATTTCCTAATTAGTTTTCTGGATCTGTAACTGCGACTCGAGCTGGGCGGATTACCCGTTCTTTAAATTTAAAACCAGGTTGTAAAACTTGAGTCACTAAAGTTTCACTTACATCTGGTGAAGTCGCGTGCATTAGAGCCTCATGAATATTTGGATCAAATGCCACATCGACATCTGCAAATTGCGATAGCCCAAGTTTGGTTGTAATTGCTTGAAGCTGGTCGGCAACCGCTTTGAAACCACCAGTAAGTTCACCATGCTCTTCTGCTCTAGAAATATCATCTAAAACTGGAAGTAGTTCCGATAAAACTATTGCTGTGGTTATTTCGTTTGCGGTGATGCGATCTCGATCAACTCGCTTGCGGTAATTGGCATACTCGGCTTGAACTCTTTGTAGGTCTGAAGTTAAAACTGCAACTTCATCTACTACGACTTCAGCAAGTGCTTCATCTACCGCATCAGAGAGTTCTTTGTCAGAACTCTCTGGCGATGTGTTCTCAGAATCGTTTGTCACTTACTTTCTTCAACAATCTCTGCATCTTCAACACCATCATCTGCTTGTGGTGCTTCAGCTGATGCGGCGTTGGCTGCATAAAGCGCAGCGCCTAGTTGTTGAGAGAGTTCGCTAACTTTTTCGGTTGCGGATTTGATTGCTGGAAGATCAGTTCCTTCGAGCGCCTTCTTCAAATCTGCAATTGCGGTTTCAACTTCGCCGCGCTTTTCAGCGTTTTCACCTTCGGTGAATTTTTCAGCGTTATCTTTTAAGAACTTCTCTGTTTGATAAACAAGTGAGTCACCAGTGTTGCGAACTTCAGCTTCTTCGCGACGTTGCTTATCTTCATCTGCATGTGCTTCGGCATCCTTCATCATGCGATCAATTTCTTCTTTAGAAAGAGCTGACCCGCCGGTGATTGTCATCGACTGTTCTTTTCCGGTGCCAAGATCTTTTGCAGACACGTGAACGATTCCATTTGCATCAATATCGAATGTGACTTCGACTTGTGGAATTCCACGTGGTGCAGGTGCAATTCCAGTTAGTTCAAACATTCCTAGCCGCTTGTTATAAGCAGCCATTTCACGCTCGCCTTGAAAGGCTTGGATTTGAACTGCTGGTTGATTGTCGTCAGCGGTTGTAAAGATTTCAGAACGCTTTGTTGGGATAGTTGTATTGCGTTCAATCAACTTAGTCATAACGCCGCCCTTAGTTTCGATACCAAGAGATAGTGGAGTTACATCTAGTAGTAGAACATCTTTAACTTCACCCTTTAGAACACCAGCTTGTAGCGCTGCACCAACTGCAACAACTTCATCTGGGTTAACGCCCTTATTTGGCTCTTTTCCGCCAGTTAAATCACGAACTAGATCAACAACTGCTGGCATACGAGTAGAACCGCCAACTAGAACTACGTGATCGATATCTGCAATTGGAATTCCGGCATCCTTTAATACGGACTGGAATGGCTTCTTGCATCGATCTAATAAATCTGCAGTCAAACCTTGGAATTGGGCACGAGTGACTGTCTCATCTAAGAAAAGTGGATTCTTCTCAGCATCAACAGTTATGTAAGGAAGGTTGATTGAAGTTTGTTGAGATGAAGATAATTCAATCTTTGCTTTTTCGGCAGCTTCGCGAACGCGTTGCATTGCCATCTTGTCTTTTGTTAAATCGATTCCGTTCTTTGCGGCAAAAGTTTTAATTAACGAATCAACTAGTGCTTGATCCCAGTCATCGCCACCAAGATTGTTATCTCCGTTGGTTGCCTTAACCTCCACAACACCGTCGCCGATTTCTAGAAGTGAAACGTCGAAGGTTCCGCCACCAAGGTCGAAAACTAAAATTGTTTGTTCAGCATCGCCCTTGTCCAAACCATATGCAAGTGCTGCAGCGGTTGGCTCGTTAACAATACGCAGAACATTTAAGCCCGCAATTTCGCCAGCTTCTTTTGTTGCTTGTCGTTGTGCATCGTTGAAGTATGCAGGAACTGTAATTACTGCATCAGTAACTGTGTCTCCAAGAAAACTTTCAGCATCGCGCTTTAACTTCATCAGGATGCGAGCGCTGATTTCTTGTGGTGTGTATTTCTTTCCATCAATATCCATGTTCCAGCTTGTGCCCATGTGGCGCTTTACGGAACGGATTGTTCGTTCAACGTTTGTAACTGATTGACGTTTCGCAACTTCACCGACAAGAACTTCGCCATTCTTAGCGAAGGCAACGATCGATGGGGTTGTCCGAGCGCCCTCTGCGTTTGTGATTACAGATGGCTCGCCACCTTCTAATAAAGATACGCAACTGTTTGTAGTTCCTAAGTCGATTCCAACTGCTCTAGCCATTTTTATTGCTCCTTTTTTCCTCATTCAGCCTGTTTTTGACCGGCTATGGTCGAATTCTTGTCCTTGAGTCGCTCGATGTCAAAAGATTGAGTCGAACTGGCTCAAGTTGAGTCATCCAGGTAACGCCTGGGTTGAGCGGGATATTCCCGTGAGTTCGCGGGGATGGGCTCTAGCCTTCTCTCATGAACTCCGGAATGAATTACGTAGCCATCGTCCTGTATCTATTCACGGCCGTTGGTATCGGCTTCTTCCTCCTGAAGGGGCGCGAGATGTATCGGCGCATTTCTGCCGGCCAGAGCGACCCAGCTAGGTTTTTAAATAAAGGCGCACGCGCGAAGACGATGGCTAAAGAAATTTTGCTTCATACCAGAATGCTTCGCTTTACCGGATCGGCAATCGCACATTGGTTTGTAATGATTGGTTTCGTAGCGCTACTTGGCACACTGATTACTGCATACGGTCAAATACTTGATGCCTCTTTTGTTATTCCAGTTATCGGAACTTGGGCTCCATATCGTTATTTTGTTTTAGCTGTTGCCTGGTCAGCTGCAATCGGAATTGTTACGTTGATTGTAATTCGGATTGCTACAAAGTTTTTTCATAAGAGTCGTACTTCAAGGTTTCTTGGTTCTAGATCGCTAAAAGCTTATTACGTTGAAGCAACTGTTCTGGCTGTCGTAGTTTGTGTAATTACTTTGGATTATCTAGAACATCAATACTATGTAGATGCCACGGCGGTTCAAACTGTTGCTGCAATTAAAATTTGGGTTTCAGTAATGTGGTTCGTTGTAATTTCAAGTGATTTAACAATGGGTGTTGCTTGGCATCGCTTCTTAGCGCCATTTAATATTTTCTTTAAACGTAATCTAGATTCCAGGCCAGCACTTGGTGAATTACCAGAAATGATTTCGCATGGAAAGCCAATTGACTTCGAAGATCCAAAGGAAGATGATGTCTTTGGAATTGGAAAGAGTGCAGACATTTCATGGAAAGGCTTGCTTGATATGGCGAGCTGCACCGAATGCGGCCGTTGCCAATCACAATGTCCGGCTTGGCATACCGATAAACCGCTTTCGCCAAAGTTATTAATTATGGCGATGCGAGATCATGCGCTTTCAAATGTTCCTGTTGATGGGAGCGAAGAAAAAATTGTTGGAAATATTATTTCTCCTGAAGTTCTTTGGTCTTGCACAACATGTGGCGCTTGCGTTGAAGAGTGCCCGGTAGATATCGAACATATTGATCACATCGTAAATATGCGTCGTTTTCAGGTCTTGGTTGAATCCGAATTCCCATCAGAACTTGGCGGGACCTTTAGAAACCTAGAGAAAACCGGTAATCCGTGGGGCTCTAATCGAGCTGATCGCAACGCTTGGATTGCTGAGTGCGACTTCCCTGTAACGGTAATTGAAAATGAAATTCCAGAAAATATCGAATACTTATTCTGGGTTGGTTGTGCTGGTGCATATGAAGAGCGCGCAAAGAAAACCACAAAAGCAGTCGCTGAACTTTTATATATGTCCGGAACCACCTTTGGTGTTCTGGGGCAACGCGAAACCTGCAGCGGAGATCCCGCCCGCCGATCTGGAAATGAATTCCTGTATCAAATACTTTCGCGAGAAAATATTGAAACCTTGCAACAAACCTTTGGTACTCGTGGTGTGAAAAAAGTTGTAGTTACCTGTCCCCATTGCTTCACAACTATTGGTCGCGATTACAAACAACAGGGCTTTGAATTGCAGATGGTTCATCACACACAACTACTAAATCAATTGATTAAAGAGGGGAAGCTTAAAACTTCACCACATAAGAGTGATGCAACACTTACTTATCACGACCCTTGTTATCTAGGTCGCCATAACCAAATTTATCAACCACCTCGCGAACTCTTGGAATCAACTGGAGTTGAAGTTACCGAGATGCCACGTAATCAAGAACGTTCATTCTGCTGCGGCGCCGGTGGGGGACGCATGTGGATGGAAGAAACAATTGGAACTCTAATTAACTTAAATCGAGTTGATGAGGCGATTGCTACTGAAGTTAAAGAAGTAGCAGTAGCTTGTCCGTTCTGCCGAATAATGGTTAGCGATGGAATGACTGCTCGTGAATCAGATATTGGCGTGTTGGATGTTGCTCAAGTTCTCTTGCGAAATATTAAAGGGTAAGTAATTACTAAACCTGCTACTAAACCACCAATATGTGCGCGCCAGTCAATTCCAGAGATGGTGAAAGTCATTAATAAGTTAACGATGATCACTCCGGCAATGTTCTGATAATTAGCCCCAGCTTTTTTACCGATTGCAAAGAGGGCGCCAAATAACCCATAGACTGCACCTGATGCGCCAACTGCATAAATATTCTCAGGACCGAAATAAAGTGAGGTGGCAGAAGCCGCTAATAATGAGCCTAGAAAAATGATCCCAAAACGAAATTTCCCAACAAATTCTTCTACTGGGGTTCCGATTGAATAAAGCGCCAACATATTAAAGACCAAGTGCAACCAACCGGCATGTGTAAGTGCAACAGTAAATAGGCGCCACCACTGCCCAGTGTAAACACCTGGGAAATATCCATTTACGTAATTTCCACCGTGGATGAGAGCGAATTGAGTCTCTAGTTCTGGAAATACAAATTGGGTAAGTAGAAAAGTGCCAGAGATTAAAACAATCAAACTCGTTGTGAGTGATTGCTTCTGATTCATAGTTTTACTCTGAGATTGTTACGGTGTTAATTTTTACAGCTTGAACTGGGCGATCTTGGCCACCAGTTTTAACTGCGCCAATTGCATCAACAACCTTCTTTGATGCTTCGTCCTTTACCTCACCAAAAATTGTGTGCTTGCGATTTAACCAAGCTGTTTCGGCAACTGTAATAAAGAATTGTGAACCGTTTGTTCCTGGTCCGGCATTTGCCATTGCAAGAATGTATGGGCGATCGAAAGCTAATTCACCATGAAATTCGTCAGCGAATTGGTAACCCGGTCCGCCAGTTCCATTACCAAGTGGATCTCCACCTTGGATCATGAAGTTTGCGATTACGCGGTGGAATACAGTTCCGTCATAAAGATTCTTTGAAGTTTTTTCGCCAGTGATTGGATCAACCCATTCGCGCTTACCGGTTGCAAGTTCAACAAAGTTTGCAACTGTTTTTGGTGCGTGATTTGGAAACAAATCAATTTTGATGTCGCCCATGCTTGTGTGAAGTGTTGCTGTTGACATGTCTGCCCTTTCGGTGGCTTTTTGTAATTAAAATTTAAACTTGTTACGAGAAATTTGTGGAGACAAATTTGTGGAGACCAGGGGAATCGAACCCCTAACCCCCGCCTTGCAAAGGCGGTGCTCTACCAATTGAGCTAGGTCCCCGCGTTCTGCGGGTAAGTGGCGCAACCTTATCTAAAGATTGCTCACTTATTAAATCTGTAAAACGCGTTAATTAACACGATTGGTGGGCCTTAGTGGACTTGAACCACTGACCTCTTCCTTATCAGGGAAGCGCTCTAACCAAGCTGAGCTAAAGGCCCAAACGTGAGAATTTAACTGCTGAAGGCTACCCGACTTTAAAGCCTGAACCAAAAGCGAGGGATTTTTACTCTTTAACCTGCGTAATTGATACCACTGAAATACCGTCGTCAAGATTTACCAATCTAACTCCGAGGGTATCGCGGCTGGTTTCGCGGATCTCAGAACATGCAGTTCTAATTACTACGCCACCTGAAGTGATTGCAAGAATTTCATCGCTAGCTTCAACAATCATCGCACCAACTAAAACACCACGGGAATCTTCATCGATCTTTGCCGCTTTTACTCCGAGGCCACCGCGTCCTTGTGGTCGATATTCATCTAGCGGT
>CANLTP010000052.1 GCA_947494085.1 Actinomycetota bacterium
CTGGTGAATTATCTCCCATTTAATTGCCCTTCTCTGCCACCGACGCATTAAGCGCGATATCGCTTCGATAATGGCTGCCGGGCAATGAGATCCGCGAGATTGTTCGATACGCAGCATCGCGGGCCTGGGTTAAATCGCTGCCCAATCCAGTGACTGTTAGAACTCGGCCACCGGAAGAGTGGAGAACACCATCGCGTAATTCGGTGCCGGCATGAAATACATATGAATTTTCATTTGTTTGAATTCCGGTAATAGCTTCACCAACTTTTGGATCAGTTGGATAACCCGCACTAGCAAGAACAACTGTTACTGCAGAATCATGTGACCATTCAAGTGCCCCGAAGTTTTCTAGATTCTTAGTTGCTGCTGCCATCAATAATTGCGCAAGCGGAGTTTTTAATCGTGGCAATAGAACTTGAGTTTCGGGATCACCGAAGCGCGCATTGAATTCGATAACTTTTGTGCCACGAGAAGTAAGTGCGAGTCCGGCATATAACAATCCGACAAATGGAGTTCCGCGCGCAGCCATCTCTTGAATAGTTGGATTTAAAACTTGATCTAAAGTTTCTTCCATAATTTCATCTGGTGCCCAAGGCAGTGGTGAATATGCACCCATGCCACCAGTGTTCGGTCCGAGATCGCCATCGAATGCGCGTTTGAAATCTTGGGCAGGTTGCATCGCAATAACTGTTGTTCCATCGCTGATACCAAAGAGTGAAACTTCAGGTCCATCTAAAAATTCTTCAATAACAACTTGTGGTGAAAGGAGCGCATGTTCGATAGCAAGATCGCGGTCTTCAGTAACAACAACACCTTTGCCGGCGGCAAGACCGTCGTGCTTCACAACATAAGGTGCACCAAAAGTATCTAGCGCCTTCTCAATCTCTTTCTGGTTGTTGCAGGTAAAGCTCTTTGCAGTTGGAACACCGGCATCTCGCATAACTTGCTTGGCAAAATCTTTCGAACCTTCTATTTGCGCTGCTGCTTTCGATGGACCAAAGCAGGCGATATTGGCTCTGTTCAGTGCATCTGCCAGACCATTTACAAGGGGTTTCTCTGGGCCAACAACAACTAGATCAATATTTAAACTCTTTGCTAATTCAACTACTGCGTTGTTATCGGTGGTATCAATTGCATGACATAACGCAATTTCCGCGATTCCTGGATTTCCTGGTGCGACGTGAAGTTCTTCTAAAGTTGTATCGCGATTTAGTGCTGCAGCAAGTGCGTGTTCGCGCCCGCCGGAACCAATCAGCAATACTTTCAAATGAACTCCGTAATTGAAATCGTTTCATCGCGGCCTGGTCCGACTCCGATTGCACTTATTGGTGCATCTGAAATCTTCTCTAAGAACTTTACATATGCCTGGGCATTTGCTGGCAGATCGCTAAATTTGCGAGCACCCGAAATATTTTCAGTCCAACCTGGCAAGTATTCGTAAATTGGTTTTGCGTGGTGGAAATCAGTTTGTGAAGCTGGAAGCTCTTCAACTCTCTGGCCATCAATTTCATAGGCAACACATACTGGAATCTTCTCCCAACCAGTTAGAACATCCAACTTAGTTAAGAAGAAATCAGTTAGACCGTTGATGCGAACTGCGTAACGTGCAATCGGTGCGTCGTACCATCCGCAACGACGAGCACGACCCGTTGTCGTTCCAACTTCGCCACCAATCTTGCGAATCTTTTCACCATCTTCATCGAACAATTCGGTTGGGAATGGACCGGAACCAACTCGAGTTGTGTAAGCCTTAACAATTCCAATTACGCGAGTGATCTTTGTTGGTCCGATTCCGGAACCAGTTGATGCACCGCCTGCAGTTGGGTTTGAAGAAGTTACGAAGGGATAGGTTCCGTGATCAACATCGAGAAGTGTTCCTTGGGAACCTTCAAGAAGCACGGTTTTACCTGCCTTTAAAGCTTTATCCAGAAGCAGCGCAGTGTCTGTTACATATGGGCGCAGAATTTCGGCATAAGCCAAATATTCCGCGAGAACTTCTTCAATTTCGATTCCTTTGCGATTGAAAACCTTGATTAAAACTTGGTTCTTATCGCGAAGTGCGCCTTCAATTTTTTGACGCAAGATTGATGGATCAAATAGATCTTGCACGCGAATTCCGATGCGATTTATCTTGTCGGCATATGCCGGTCCGATTCCGCGACCAGTTGTTCCAATCTTTGAATTTCCGAGGAAGCGTTCTGAAACTTTATCGATGGTGCGGTGATAAGGCGTAATCAAATGTGCGTTGGTGCTGATCTTTAACTTTGAAGTATCAATACCACGTTCGTTCAAGCCCTTGATTTCTTCGAGCAGAACTGATGGGTCAATCACGACACCGTTTCCAATTACTGGAACTACGTTTGGTGAAAGAATTCCGGACGGCAGTAAGTGCAGCGCATATTTCTGATCACCGATTACAACAGTGTGGCCCGCATTGTTTCCGCCTTGATAGCGAACAACATAATCAACGCGGTCGCCAAGTAGATCGGTAGCTTTACCTTTACCTTCATCGCCCCATTGGGCACCGAGCAGAACTAGTGCTGGCATTTAGGCGCGTAAAGAAGTGCCGGTTGAACGAAGATCTTCGCAAGCAAGAAGAACGCGAGCAGCAATACCAGCTTCTGCAGCTTTGCCCCATGCGCGTGGATCGTATGCTTTTTTATTTCCAACTTCGCCATCGATCTTTAGAACACCGTCATAATTTTTCATGACGTGATCAACGATTGGGCGAGTAAATGCATATTGGGTATCGGTATCGATATTCATCTTAATTACACCGTAATCAAGGGCTTCGCGGATTTCAGAAAGTAGTGAGCCAGAACCACCGTGAAATACCAAGTCCATTGGCTTTGAACCAGCAGCAAGACCGTGCTTTGCAGCAACTGCATCTTGAAGGGTTTTTAGAATTGCAGGTTGTAGAACAACGTTTCCTGGCTTGTAAACACCGTGAACGTTTCCGAATGTTGCAGCGACCATATAGCGACCGCGTTCGCCCATTCCCAAAGTTTCAACTGTCATAAGTGCATCTTCAGGTGTGGAGTAAAGCTTTGCATCGTGCTTGGCTTCGATGCCATCTTCTTCGCCACCAACAACACCGATTTCAATTTCAAGCAGTGTGCGGGCAGCAGCTGACTTAGTAATTAATTCATCTGCGATTGACATGTTCTCTGGCATTGAAACTGCTGAGCCATCCCACATGTGAGAACTAAATAGTGGACCTTTGCCATCTTTAATTCTTTGTGCCCCAAGATCTAGAAGTGGACGCATGAAGCCATCCAACTTTTCAACTGGGCAGTGATCGGTATGTATTGCAATATTAACGTTGTAATTCTTCGCAACGATGTGTGCATATTCAGCGAGGGCAACTGCGCCGTCGACCATGTTCTTAACTGTTGAACCTGAAAGGTATTCCGCTCCGCCCCAAGAAATTTGGACGATGCCGTCAGATTTTGCTTCTGCAAAACCACGAAGAGCGCCGATTAACGTCTGTGATGATGAAACGTTGATTGCCGGATATGCAAAAGCTTTCGCTTTCGCCTTGTCCAACATTTCGGCATAAATTTCCGGGGTTGCTATTGGCATTTTCTTCTCCCAAATCAAGTGGTTTGTTACTAAGGCTGGCGTAAATCTCTGGCCGGGCACTTCGATGGGCTGCGGTGAGGCTTACGGCATATCCCACCACATTTTGGGGCGGATTGGAAAACCGTGCGCCTAATGGCGCGATTTATCTGGGATTAACCCAAGCCAAAAAAGCTTAGGAGGTGGTTTAGAGCGATGGTTCCAAGGTTGCTATTGACGATCATTTTTCCGACCCGGCCAACTGCTTTGATTGCGACGGTTAAAACGTGCAGATTAGTGATTACATTTATGAAAAATCCCAAGTTATTGCTCCTTAGTTATCCTTATTTATTAATGGTTTTGCTTGCTTGGGAAAGATAGAGAGTTTGCGCTCAAAGATTTGGTGCTGACAAAAAAATCTTGGACAAAGTTATGGTGTGCAAAACTTTTCGCTGGTAACCTTAAAAACATGACGGCTCTGGAAAATCTTGGCTCGGAAGATCGCAAATTTCCGCCATCTGCAGAATTCGCAGCAAAAGCAAATGCGCAAGCCGAAATTTATGAGCGAGCAAAAGCAGATCGCTTAAAGTTTTGGGAAGATGCTGCAAGCCAACTGCATTGGGAGAAGAAGTGGGACACCGTCCTGGATTGGCAATTGCCTTTTGCTAAATGGTTTGTTGGCGGAAAGATAAATGCTTGCTACAACGCCGTAGATCGAAATGTAATTGAGGGTCGTGGTGACCGAGTTGCATTTTATTTTGAAGGCGAACCTGGCGATACTCGCACAATCACATATTCCGATTTGTTGCGCGAAGTTTCAAAGTTAGCCAATGCCCTGACCGAAATGGGAATTACTTCGGGCGATCGCGTCGCAATTTATTTACCAATGATTCCAGAAGCTGCAATTGCAATGTTGGCATGTGCTCGAATTGGTGCGATGCATTCAGTTATCTTTGGTGGTTTCTCGGCTGATGCCGTAACTGTTCGCAACAATGATGCCAAGGCAAAGTTAGTGATCACGGCAGATGGTGGATTTAGAAAAGGCGCAGCTTTTGCTCTGAAACCAACGGTTGATACCGCCCTTGCTGGTTCACCAACAGTTGAAAAGGTTTTAGTCGTAAAGCGCACTGGCCAAGAAACTGCAATGCAAGCCGGTCGCGATATTTGGTGGCATGACGCCGTTGATCACCAATCCGAAAAGCATGTTGCACAAGGTTTCGATAGCGAGCACGGCTTATTTATTCTTTACACATCTGGCACAACTGCGAAGCCAAAAGGGATTTATCACACGACCGGCGGCTACTTAACGCAAGCAGCGTTCACTCACAAGATGGTCTTTGATTTAAAAGCAGAGACTGATGTTTATTGGTGCACTGCAGATATTGGTTGGGTTACTGGGCATTCATATGTTGTTTATGGACCGCTAACAAATGGTGCAACCCAAGTTATGTATGAGGGAACTCCTGATACTCCAAACAAATCCCGAATGTTTGAAATCATTGAGAAATACAAGGTTTCGATTCTTTATACCGCACCAACTCTGATTCGCACTTGGATGAAGTGGGGTGATGAATTTCCAAATGGTTGTGATCTCTCATCACTTCGCTTACTAGGTTCAGTTGGTGAGCCAATTAATCCAGAAGCTTGGATGTGGTACCGCGAAGTTATTGGTGGAAATCGTTGTCCGATTGTTGATACTTGGTGGCAGACCGAAACTGGTGCAATCATGATTTCACCACTGCCTGGTGTTACTGAAACAAAACCTGGTTCTGCAATGCGTGGACTTCCAGGAATTGGTGCACGTGTGATTGATGAAAAAGGTGTTGACGTTCCACTTGGTGGCGGCGGATACCTAGCGCTAACTGAACCTTGGCCTTCAATGTTGCGTGGAATTTGGGGCGAGGAAGAGCGTTACAAAGAGACTTACTGGTCACGTTTCCCTGGAAAATATTTTGCGGGCGATGGTGCAAAAATTGATAGCGACGGTGCAATCTGGTTGCTTGGTCGCGTTGATGATGTGATGAATGTTTCTGGCCACCGAATTTCAACAACTGAAGTTGAATCTGCACTTGTATCGCACGAATCTGTTGCTGAAGCTGCCGTTGTTGGAGCCAAAGATGAAATGACTGGCCAGGGAATTGTGGCCTTCGTAATTATGCGAGGTGGTGTTGAGAGCCTTAATGGCGACGCACTTGTAAAACAATTACGCGATCATGTTGCAAAAGAGATTGGCCCGATCGCAAAACCACGTCAGATAATTGTGGTTGCTGAACTTCCAAAGACTCGCAGCGGAAAGATTATGCGCAGATTGCTGCAAGATGTTGCTGAAAACCGCGCAGTTGGCGATTCAACAACCCTCGCTGACCCAAATATTATGAAGTTGATCAGCGAAGGTTTAAAGAGTGGAAAGAGCGAAGATTAGTTAAAGCTCTTTACCTTCTCGGTTACGCTTTTAATTAAAGTTGGTGTGTATTGCTCAACTTTTTGATAAATCTTGCTATCCGGAATGTTTTTATCAGCCCATTGCCATGGGGTTGCCAGACAGACAACTGCAATTAAATAAGCCATCAGCGCGGTGCGAAGAATTGAGAATGCGGCGCCCAATAGCGAATCCAGCCATTTAAATGGGCCAAAGAGAATTGTTTTATGAAAGAACTCGGCAAATTTTCCAAGTAGCCACTGACCAATAACTGATCCGGCAGAGATTGCTAAGAGAAGCAGCGCGAATTTAGTTAATACGCCTTCCCACTCTTTGAGGTAATTCCAAGCGAGAGCTAAACCTAAAACTCCACCACCAACATAGCCGATGAGAGAGAAAATTGATTTTAGAAATCCGGCCTTATAACCACGGTAAAACGAGACCAAAATTAAGATCGCAAGTCCGATATCTACCCAGTTGTATTTCATAACTTTATTCCTAAATATTTTTCGACCTCAGAAAACAACTGATCTTTAGAGTTCAAGACACCGATATGACGATAAACAACCTTGCCATCCAAATCCAAATACCAGGTGATGGGAACTCCTAATCCAAAAGTGCTCTTCGTGGATCCATCTCTGTCGTAAAGATTCGGCCAGGTCATTCCTTGCTCGACAATGAATTTTCGTGCG
>CANLTP010000053.1 GCA_947494085.1 Actinomycetota bacterium
TATCTACTGCAGGCTTGGTGGTGCCTGGATAAACACGTGATGCATTTTCGAAAACGACTGATGCCATTTTTCTTGCTCCTTTTCCGGGCAGGTACGTGCCCGACGATCCTTTGGATAAAGGTAAAACAGTTAGTTCACGCTCGGGTGAGCGTTGCCATAGGTTACGCGCCCGACGACGCTTTGGCTATCCCTGGCGGGGAAATCGCCATTTTTTATCGCGGGTCTCTTTAAGGTAAAGAAGTTACCCTTACGCCTGTGAATATTCAGATCTTCAGTGATATCGGGCTAGTCCTACTCTTCATTGGCGTTGCCGGTGTTTTCGTGGCTGCCGAGATTGCGCTGATCTCACTTCGGGAATCCCAAATTCGCCAGCTTGAGGGAAAGAGCAAGCGCGGGGATCGTGTTGTTGCGCTAACTAGAAATCCAAATAGATTTTTAGCAGCCGCCCAAGTCGGCATCACCTTCTTAGGTTTCTTATCAGCAGCTTTCGGAGCCGAGCGCCTAGGTGAATATGTTTCCCCGGTATTTGAAGAATGGGGTTTATCAAAAACAGTTAGTGAAACACTTGCACTTATATCTATCACAATAGTGATTGCTTATATCTCTTTGGTATTTGGCGAGCTAGTTCCAAAGCGTTTGGCACTTTATCGAACCGAAATAATTGCGCTCGCAGTTGCACCAATAATTGATTTCACGGCAAAAGTTTTCCGACCAGCAATCTGGGTGTTATCAAAATCCACCGATTTAATTGTTCGGTTATTTGGTTTGAGCTCGAAAGAGATCAGAAGCGAGATCTCTGAAGCCGAATTAGTTGATTTAGTTTCTGGCCATACTTCACTCAGTGATGAAGAACGTGAAATCGTTGAGGAAGTCTTTGCTGCAGGAGATCTACAGTTGCATGAAATTATGGTTCCAAGAACCGAAGTTGATTTTATGGATGTTGGTCTTTCAATTACAGATGCAATTACCGTTGCAATTGAGCACTCACATTCAAGATATCCAGTAACACGTGGAAGCACAGATGAAGTTATCGGATTCCTACATGTTCGTGATCTTCTAAATCCAAAGGTGAATTCATCTGCGGGTGAAACAATTCTTGATTTAGTTCGCCCAGTTCTTAATTTGCCAGGAACTAAAGGTGTTCTGCCAGCTCTAGCTGAAATGCGCTCTAAGCGCAGCCACATCGCTGTAGTTCTAGATGAGTATGGTGGCACTGATGGAATCGTTACTCTCGAAGATTTAGTCGAATGTCTAATTGGCGATATTCATGATGAATATGACTCTGAAGAAGTTGAAGTTACTCCGCAGGCGAGAACTGGAGAGTTTGAAATCGACAGCTTGATCTCTCTTGAAGATTTGTATGACGAAACTGGAATAGTTCTTCCAGAAGGCCCATATGAAACTGTTGGTGGATTAGTGATGCACCACCTTGGTCGAATTCCAGAGCCACATGATTCAATCAATGTAAACCAAGTCCGAATCACTGTTCTTAATATAGAAGGAAAACGGGCTGGGCAATTATTAATCTCAGGCAATGAATGGAAAGATGCACCACATGAATAGTGGAGCTAAAGAACGTGTGTTATCTGGGATTCAGCCCACACACGACTCTTTTCATCTAGGTAATTATTTAGGTGCAATTAAGCAATGGGTTGACTTGCAGAATACGAATGATGCTTTTTATTGTGTCGTAGATTTACATGCTCTTACTGTTGAAACAAAGCCAGAGGATTTTAGAAAGCGCACGCTGGCATCGGTTGCACAATTAATTGCACTTGGTTTAGATCCGCAGCAGTGCACCCTTTTCATTCAATCTCATGTTCCAGCGCATAATCAATTGGCTTGGGTATTGGAATGTTTAACTGGATTTGGTGAAGCAAGTCGGATGACTCAATTTAAAGATAAGTCACAGAAGGCCGGATCTGATCGCACAGTTGTTGGCTTATTTACCTATCCAATTTTGCAGGCTGCAGACATCCTGCTCTATCAAGCCAATAAGGTTCCAGTTGGCGAAGATCAGAGACAACATATTGAACTCACAAGGGATTTAGGACAGCGCTTTAATTCAAAATTCGGAGACACTTTCACAATTCCTGAAGGTTATATTCTCAAAGCCGGCGCAAAAATAAATGATTTACAAGACCCAACCGCAAAGATGAGTAAATCCAGCTCTTCGGCTAGCGGAGTTATCGAGCTAATGGATAGTCCAGAAATAAATACTAAGAAAATTAAGAGCGCTGTTACTGATACTGGTCGCGATGTAATCTTTGATGAGAAAGAAAAACCTGGAGTTTCTAATCTGCTAACTATTTATAGTGCATTAACCGGTAAGACCATTGAACAATCCCAGGGCGATTTTGCTGGAAAAGGTTATGGAGATTTCAAAACTAGTGTTGCAGAAGTGGTTGTTGATTATCTGACTCCGGTAAGAGAGAAAGCTAATGAATTACTGAAAGATGAAACGCATCTGAAGAATTTGCTAAAAATCGGAGCAGAGAAAGCAGAAGCAGTTGCTGCTAAAACCCTTAAAGACACTTATGAGGCGCTAGGTCTGATCTCTCGTGGTTAAACGCATATGTGTTTTTCTTGCACTGATTGCATTAATTCCTATCGCACCGGTCAACGCAGCGCCAGCAAAAGTTAAAATTGGAATTGTTTATGATGTAGGTGGCCGTGGCGATAAGGCAATAAATGATGCAGCTGCTGCCGGCATAGATAGCGCTAAGAAGAAATTTAAGCTCTCTAATTTTGATGTTCGAGAATTAGTAACTACTGGAATCGATTTTGATCGTGAAAACCGAATTGAATTCTTAGTTAAGGCAAACTATGACCTAGTAATAGGTGTTGGGTCTTCTTTCAATCAGGCAATGATTTATATGTCAGAGAAATATCCAGAATTTCAATTTGCTGTAATCGCAAGTTCTGGAGTTGAATCACTAAATGTAAGTTGTATGGCATTTGATTTAAACCAAGGTTCATTCTTAGCCGGTGTTATGGCAGCCTTAAACTCTAAATCCGGGAAAGTTGGCTATGTCGGGGATGCTTTAAATCAAAGCAATTCAGCAAATCTTAAAAATTTCCGAGCGGGAGTTAAATATGCGGGTGCAAAGGCCCAGGTCTTTGCAGCGAATGCGGATGCAACTGCTGATGCAGAAATAGCGAAGCTATCTGGCCAAGGTGCAGATGTATTCTTCATAAACTGGTCCCGAAATGGCAGCGTGCTTACAGCTGCAACCAAGTTGGCTAAAGCAAAGAAATCTATAAAGTTAATCGGTATTAGACCAGATCAATTTTTCATTGCAAATAAAGATGCTCAGAAATTCTTAATCGGTTATGTAAATCAGAGATTTGATAGCGCAATCACTGATTTATTTAGTGCAGCGGTATCTGGCAGATCAATTACCGAAGAGGTAGATGTAGAAAGAGGCGTCTTTGGTCGCAATTACACACTTTCAAATGGCGGGCTAGATTTGATTGCTACGACAGCGAATTCAGTATCGAAGAGCGCTGTTTCTCGAGCCAAGAGTGCAATTATTTCTAAGAAAATAGCGATCGTTAAATAGGCTTTAGATACCGATCGGGTGCCAGATAGTTTTAATCTCCATGAAATTGGTCATTCGCTTTGTGGATTGCAATTCACTGAAAGTATGAATCCGCTTTAAGTTCTCAGACCCAAGTTCCTTAAGTTCAATTAAATCTTTATTGCTGACTCCGGTTGCATCGATTCCATCGATATCCATGTGGGAACCGGCCCAAGATACGAATTGATCAAATTTTCCGGTAAGAATATTTACAACACCAGCAGGAACATCACTAGTTGCCAAACATTCAGCGAGGGTAATTGCACATAGTGGAGACTTTTCATTAGCAATCAAGATTGCAGTGTTTCCGGTTGCAATTACTGGTGCCAAACTTGCAACCAGATTTAGTAATGATGGCTTTGAATCAGCAAAGATTGCAACCACACCAAGACTCTCTGGAATTGAGAAGTTATAGAACGGTCCAGATACTTGATTGGAAGAACCAGATATTGAATCTATCTTGTCGCACCAACCGGCATACCAAACCCAAGTATCTATTGCGCTCTGCACCTGAGTTTTAGCGGCGGCAGGTGTTGCACCTTCTTGGGCAATTAATTCAGCAATAAATTGATCTGCGCGTCCCTGCATTATTTCGGCAACTCGGTAAAGAATTTGTCCGCGATTAAAAGCAGTTGCACCTGACCACCCAGCATGGGCAGCGCGCGCAGCTACGACAGATTCGCGTAGATCTTTTCTTGATCCAAGGCAGGGATTTGCTAGGAATTTTCCTTTGCTATCCGTGATTTCATAAACCCGGCCAGATTCACTTCGAGGGAAGCTACCGTTAATAAATAACTTATAAGTTTTCATAACATCAATGCGCATTATTTTTCACCCTTCAAATAGCCATTAAGGCCATGGCGTCCGCCCTCGCGACCCCAACCAGATTCTTTGTAGCCGCCAAATGGGCTTGCAGGATCAAATTTATTAAAGGTGTTTGACCAAATAACACCGGCACGAAGTTGCTTCGCAGCCCAGAGAATCCGGGAACCCTTATCGCTCCAGATTCCTGCCGATAAACCAAATGGTGTGTTATTTGCTTTATCAATTGCTTCTTGCGGTGTACGGAAAGTTAGAACTGAAAGAACTGGCCCAAATATTTCCTCGCGAGCAATTCGGTGTGACTGTGAGACCCCAGTAAAGATAGTTGGGGGATACCAAAAACCAGAAGTCGGAAGTGAACAAGTTGGACTCCACCGCTGCGAACCTTCAATATCACCAGAATCTGCAAGTTCTTTTATTCGAGCAAGTTGCGCTGAACTGTTGATCGCACCAAGGTCTGTGTTCTTATCCATCGGATTACCAATACGAATTAAATTCATTCGGTTCTTAAGTTTCTCTAGAACCTCATCCTGAATATTCTCTTGCAGTATTAGCCTTGAACCAGCGCAACATACATGTCCCTGATTAAAGAAAATTCCATTAACAATGCCTTCAACTGCTTCATCTATTGGGGCATCATCAAAAACTATATTTGCACCCTTGCCACCAAGTTCCAGAGTCGCACTCTTCTTGGTTCCGGCTATTGCTTTGGCAATCGCTTTACCGACACCAGTTGAACCAGTAAATGCAATTTTGTCTACGCCGGGATGATTTACTAGATGAGATCCAGTAGCGCCATCTCCAGTAATAATGTTTACAACCCCTGCAGGTAAACCTGCTTGCTGGCAAACTTCAGCAAACAAGAGCGCAGTAAGTGGTGTGGTTTCTGCTGGCTTTAAGACAACAGTGTTTCCAGTAGCAAGAGCGGGCGCAATCTTCCAAGCCAACATAAGCATCGGAAAGTTCCAAGGAATTATCTGAGCAGCAACGCCATATGGTTTTGGATTTGAACCAACACCGGCGTATGAAAGTTTGTCGGCCCAGCCAGCGTGATAAAAGAAATGAGCCGCAGCAAGTGGAATATCGGTATCTCTTGTTTCACGGATTGGTTTTCCGTTATCTAAAGTTTCAAGTACCGCAAATTCACGAGACCGCTCTTGCAGGATTCTGGCAATTCGGAATAGATACTTTCCGCGCTCTGCTGCTGGCATTTTTGACCAGGTTTTTGTAAAGGCGTTACGGGCTGCAGTAACAGCTAGGTTTACATCCGCAAGTTCGGCATAAGCAATTTTTGCTAATACTTCTTCGGTTGCTGGATTAATTGTCGTAAAAGTTTTGCCACCTTTTGGTGCAACAAATTTTCCATTTATAAATAGCCCATATTCGCTCTTGATATCAACAAGAGCCGCTGACTCTGGCGCTGGTGCGTATTCAAACTTGTCCATTACTTATTCACTCTCATCAATCCAGCGTCACGTAGTTAGGGCTAGCGTAATACCCATCGCGCATTTTCATGCGTTGCATGAGCAAATCGTTTAGAAGCGCACTTGCTCCAATGCGAAATAGCGAAGGATCTAGCCACTCGGGGCCAGCAATTTCATTTACCAAGACCAATTGCTTAATTGCATCTTTAGTATTTCGAATTCCGCCTGCTGGCTTCACGCCAATTCGGACACCAGTCATTTTGTAATAATCTCTAACTGCTTCAAGCATTACATAAACCACTGGAGCCGTAGCAGCAGGGGCAACTTTTCCCGTGCTGGTCTTAATAAAATCTGCACCAGCAAGCATCGCTAAATACGAAGCTTTTCTAACATTATCCAAGGTAACAAGTTCGCCAGTTTCCAAAATAACCTTTAAATGGATATCGCTTCCGCATACTTCTTTAATAGTTTTAATCTGATCAAATACAAATCCTAATTTTCCGGAGAGAAAAGCTCCGCGGTCAATAACCATATCGATCTCGCTAGCACCATTAGCAATCGCATCTCTAGTATCTTGGATTTTAACTTCCATGCTTGCGCGGCCAGATGGAAATGCAGTTGAAACTGCTGCAACTGGAATATTTTTTCCGCCACCTGCATCCAAT
>CANLTP010000054.1 GCA_947494085.1 Actinomycetota bacterium
AGCGCCCATTAATTATGAAGGAGCAATCATGGCCGTAACCATCAAGCCACTAGAAGATCGCCTAGTTGTAAAGGCAAATGAAGCCGAACAAACAACAGCGTCAGGTTTAGTAATTCCAGATACTGCAAAAGAGAAGCCACAAGAGGGCACTGTAATTGCAGTTGGTCCAGGTCGTTTTGATGATGGCGTTCGCACACCAATGGATGTAAAAGTTGGTGATGTAGTTCTTTATAGCAAGTATGGCGGAACTGAAGTTAAGTACAACAACGAGGAATACCTTGTTCTTTCAGCTCGCGATGTATTAGCTATTATCGAAAAGAAGTAATAACTCATGGGAAAAACTTTAAGTTTTGATGAAGAGGCCCGTCGTGCGATGGAGCGCGGTGTAAACATTCTTGCTGACACCGTAAAGGTAACGCTTGGACCTAAGGGTCGCAATGTTGTTATCGCAAAGTCATATGGCGCACCACTTATTACAAATGATGGCGTAACAATCGCCAAGGAGATTGAACTCTCTGATCCAGCCGAAAACATGGGTGCTCAACTTGTTAAGCAAGTTGCTGAAAAGACCAATGATGTTGCTGGCGATGGAACAACTACTGCAACCGTTCTTGCTCAAGCAATGGTTAAGGAAGGTCTTCGTAACCTTGCTGCCGGCGCCCAACCAATGGATATCAAGATTGGTATTGAAGCTGCTGTTAAAGCAGTTTCCGAAGAGCTTAAGAAGAATTCAACTGCGGTAAGCGGTAAATCTCAGATTGCAGATGTTGCAACAATTTCAGCACAAGATAAGGCGATTGGCGATCTCATTGCAGAAGCGATGGATAAGGTCGGCAAGGATGGCGTTATGACTGTTGAAGAATCTTCAACAACTGGCCTAGAACTAGATTTCACTGAAGGCATGCAATTCGATAAGGGCTATATCTCGCCTTATTTCGTTACAGATGCTGATCGTATGGAGACTGTTTTAGAAGATGCTTACGTTCTTATCTCAGGTGGAAAAATCTCTGCGCTAGCTGAAATTCTGCCAATCTTGGAGAAAGTTTCACAAGCCGGAAAGCCACTTCTGATTATTGCTGAAGACGTTGAAGGCGAAGCGCTTTCTACTCTGGTTGTAAACCGGATGCGTGGAACATTTACCTCTGCCGCAGTTAAGGCACCAGGCTTTGGCGATCGCCGTAAAGCAATGTTGCAAGACATTGCAATTCTTACTGGTGGCCAAGTAATTACTGCCGAAGTTGGCCTAAAGCTAGAACAAGTAACTGTTGATCTTCTAGGTCGCGCTCGCCGTGTTGTAATCACAAAGGACAACACAACCATCGTTGATGGCGCTGGCGATAAGGCCCAAGTTTCAGCCCGAGTCCAAGAGATTCGCAATGAACTTGAGAACACTGATTCTGATTGGGATCGCGAGAAGCTACAAGAGCGCGTTGCAAAACTTGCTGGTGGCGTCTGCGTTATCAAAGTCGGAGCACATACCGAAGTTGAATTAAAAGAGAAGAAGCACAGATTAGAAGATGCAATCTCTGCAACCCGCGCAGCTGTTGAAGAAGGAATCGTTGTTGGTGGTGGCGCAGCGTTAGTTCACGCAGCATCAGCACTTGATAAAGATCTCGGCTTCGAAGGCGATAAAGCTGTTGGTGTTCGCTTAGTTCGCAAGGCTTGCGATGAGCCACTTCGTTGGATTGCAGAAAATGCTGGCCACGAAGGTTATGTAGTTGTAGCAAAAGTTCGCACAATGAAAGCGAATGAAGGCTTCAATGCTGGAACTGAAGTTTATGAAGATCTAGTAAAGGTCGGGGTAATCGATCCAGTTAAAGTAACTCGTTCTGCTCTTGCAAATGCGGCATCAATTGCTGCAATGTTTATTACAACAGAAGCTCTTGTATTTGAGACTCCTGAAGCGAAGAAGGAAGAAGCCAGTGGAAATGGCCACAGCCATGGCCCAGGCGGACATTCGCACTAATTGAGTCACTAATTAACGCTTGAAGATTTAGGCCCCATAACTTTCATTAGTGTGGGGCCTTATTTATTGGTTTAATTAGCACATGGCAAATTCCCCAATTATGACGCTGAGCATTGATTGCGGCGGTCTAAGTATCAAGGCCTCGGTTCTTGATGAAGATGGAACGATGCATGCACCTGCAATCGCAGTGCCGACTCCATATCCACTTACTCCGATGGATTTAATTAACGTCTTCAAAGATATTGCTTCAAAATTGCCAAAGGCAGATCGCATAACTGTTGGCTTCCCGGGAATGGTTCGCCACGGAGTAGTAGTAAACACCCCGCATTATGTAAATGTAAAAGGTCCGCGCACCAAAGTTGATCCAGAGCTGTTCTATGCCTGGAAAGGATTAGATTTCAGAAGTCAGGTCGAAGAAACTTTTAAGCTTCCAACTTTGATGTTAAATGATGCTGAAGTTCATGGTGCTGGCGTTGTTGCTGGTTCTGGTTTTGAAGTTGTCTTAACACTTGGAACTGGCCTGGGTTGCGCAGTATTTGATGGCGGAAAACTTGCTCCCCATATTGAACTTTCACATGCACCGATTCGTCGATCAACTATTTATGACGAATGGATTGGCGAACACGAACGCCGCCGCCTTGGTGATTCGTTCTGGTCCCGTCGAATTCGCGCAATGGTTACAGATCTGCGCCCGGTCTTCCACTGGGATCGACTTTATTTAGGTGGTGGAAATGCCCGCCGAATCACACCTTACGTTTTAGAACTAATTGGCGATGACGTTGTAATTGTCCCAAATGCTGCTGGGATTGTTGGCGGCGTTCGGGCCTGGAATCTGACCCGGGTTTAAACAATTTCAATTTGGATTAAATTGGAAGTGCGGAAATAAGTTTGCTCAGGTAATCTTTTTGGGTGCGCAAATTATTAGCAGGTGTTCTGGCCAGTGCGATTCTCGGCAGTGGGGTTGCCCACGCTCATCAACCAGTTGTTTTATTAGATTCAGATACAACAGCTGCAAGAGGACCTTTGCTTGTTGATGGAACTCTTTCATTCGCCGTGCGAGCAGCATTCACTAAAGCCGGACAGAAGAAGGCATTTCGCGCCCAATTTAAGCAGGGTGATGAACTAACTGTTCAATACTTGATAGTTGATAAGAAGCCAGAGAACGCTCTGCGCAATACTTCATTGCCAACACTTGTCATTACCGATCCCGCTGGTTCTAAAGTCACTATGAAGTTTAACGAGCGAACAAAATATTTCGAGCCATATGGCCGCGTGAATTACTTATACCTTGGACGTTATAGCGCTGAAGCTAAAAGTGGAATCTATAGTTTTTTAATTACATCAAAGAGTAAAGCAGCAATTACGATTGGCGTAGGAGAGAAAGAAGGCGTTGTCGGCGAGATAGTTCGGGGAAATTATGAAGCACCAAAACCAGTTGCAAGTTCAACACCAATACCGACTCCAACTCCAGCTGCAACTGCAACACCAACTCCAAAAGCCACAGCCGAACCAACTGGATACACAATGGAGAAAGTAAAGGCTAATAATACTGCCTCTAGTTGCTGGTCTGTAATACGTGGAAAAGTTTATGACTTAACAAATTGGATTAATTCGCATCCAGGAGGTTCGGGTGCAATTCGTGGATTATGCGGCACTGACGGCAGCGCAGAATTTTCTGCTAAACATCAAGGGCAGAGCAATCCTGAGTCGCGATTAACTAGTTATTTATTGGGACCACTTGCTCAATAAAACTGAGTTTTAGAAAGAAAAAAGTTTTAAGAAGCTGAAGAGAACGAGCGCTCAGCAACGCTCTGATCACGGTTCAAGATTGCTAACCGGTCATCTTCAGTTAAGCCGCCCCAGATACCATATGGTTCAGCCAATGTAAGTGCTTGTTTTCTACAAGCTTGAAGAACTGGGCATGAAGCACAAATTGCTTTCGCGGCATTCTCACGATTCTTGCGACGAGGTCCACGTTCACCATCGGTGTAGAAGAACATTTCAGTTGGAAGTTCGCGGCAGGCAGCAGACTCTTGCCATTCCCAATCAGAAGCGATTGGTCTTGGTTGCAATTGACTTGTCATTACAGCTCCAATTCCCCTATTTCCTACTTTCAGGAATACTACAACCGCGCCATAGGTTGTTCAAGTATCGGCGGGCATTTGTTGCCAAATTCCTGCGTTTCAAGTGGCGCGCCTCACGTCTTATAGGGAGAATTAACCCATGAGCCGCTCTGTAAGCACTGTTGATGCAGAAGGCTCCTTAACCGTTGCGGCTGTAGCTAGAAGGCTGGGAGTCGCCCCAGCAACGCTTAGAACCTGGGATCGCAGGTATGGAATAGGTCCTAGTGAACATGACTCGGGAACCCATCGAAGATATTCGGCAAGTGATGTAACAAGACTTTCTGCAATGGTTCGATTGATAGTTGCGGGTGTTGCCCCAAAAGATGCCGCAACTAAAGCACTGGAATTAAATTTAATGGGCAGCCAGAATAAAGTTGAAAGATTTATTCAAAAATCTGAAGACCAGAGTGATTTAGTTTCACTTTTGTTTAAATCCACATTGAAATTTGATCAAGGAAAAATTGAAAAGATAATCAGGAAATCCATCAGTGAAATCGGAGTAGAACAAACTTGGGTTGAAGTTATTTCTCCGCTTTTAGTTTTAGTTGGTGACGAATGGGTTCGGACCGGAACTGGAATTGAAATTGAACATTTCTTGAGCGAGGTATTGCGAAAGATATTAAGTGAGAATTTAGGAACAATCTCACGTCCCAAAAATAGCCGCCCGGTTCTTCTTGCATGTGTTGAAAATGAGATGCACTCGTTAGCTCTTTTGGTGTTGGCAGCGGTCCTTGCAGAGGCCAGAATTGAATGCATCTTTCTTGGCGCCAGAACCCCACAAAGCGCGCTCAATCAAGTAATCATTAAATCTGCGCCACCAGCAATCTTTCTCTGGGCCCAACTCAGTGAAAACGCAGATCATAAATATGTTAAATCAATACCCGCTCTTCGCCCGGCGCCACGAGTTTTGCTTGGTGGGCCTGGATGGAAGAGTGCGAAAGTGACTGCTTCCAACAAGTTGATAATCACTCAAGGATTGCGTGATGCCCGAGAGCAAATTATTGAGGCTTTAGCCGTTTAACTTCCGCATGAAATGCGGGAAATCTAGCTATCTTGATTGACTAGACTTGCCCAATGCTTGAAGGTGCTCGCGACAAAGTCGCAATGCTCGGACTCACATACGATGACGTCCTCCTTCTTCCAGATGCTTCAGATGTTGTTCCAAGTGAAGTAGAAACCAAGACTCGCCTTACCCAAAAAATATCTTTAGAGATCCCATTAATTTCATCTGCGATGGACACAGTTACAGAATCCGCAATGGCAATTGCAATGGCTAAAGCTGGCGGTATTGGAATCATCCATCGTAATTTACCAATCGAAGAACAAGTAAAAAATGTAAAGGCGGTCAAAGCGCATGGAATCGTTGGCGCTGCTGTTGGAGTTGGCGACGATGGCTTTGCTCGCGCGACCGCGCTAATCGAAGCTGGCGTTGATGTCGTTGTCGTAGATACTGCGCATGGCCATCATCGAGCCGTTCTTGATGCGATTGCAAGAATTAAAAAAGAGTTTCCTAATATTCAAATTATTGGTGGCAACGTAGCAACGCGTGCTGGTGCACAAGCACTTATCAATTCTGGCGCAGATGCGGTAAAAGTTGGAGTTGGACCCGGATCAATTTGCACAACGCGAGTTGTTGCTGGTGTCGGAGTTCCACAAATAACCGCAATCATGGAAGCTCATAAGGCATGTGTTAAAGCAGACATCCCACTTATCGCAGATGGTGGCTTGCAATATTCTGGCGACATTGCAAAGGCAATTGTTGCTGGAGCAGATTCGGTAATGCTTGGTTCACTACTTGCTGGTTGCGATGAATCACCAGGAGAACTTGTTGAAGTTGGTGGCAAAAAATTTAAGGCGTATCGCGGAATGGGTTCACTTGGTGCAATGCAATCTCGCGGCGATAAAAAATCTTATTCCAAGGATCGTTATATGCAGGACGATGTTTTAGCAGAAGATAAATTAGTTCCAGAAGGCATTGAAGGAAAAGTTGCTTATCGCGGCCCAGTAGCCGAAATGGTTCACCAACTAGTAGGCGGGCTTCGTTCTGGAATGGGTTACGCAGGTTCACCAACAATTGCGGATTTACAGCAGAATGGTCAACTGATTCAAATCACTTCAGCGGGTCTGCAAGAAAGCCACCCTCATGATGTTTTGCACGTAGCAGATGCCCCGAACTACACCGGAAAAGGAAAGTAGCCATGAACGAAATCGAAATCGGACCAGGCAAGCGGGCCCGCGTAGGTTATTCATTTGATGACATTGCAATAGTTCCAAGCCGCCGA
>CANLTP010000055.1 GCA_947494085.1 Actinomycetota bacterium
CCTGTGATGTTTATGGTCGATTCTTAATTCGAATGCAAGAACTTGAACAATCACTTCGAATTATTGAACAAGCTTGCGACAAGTTAGATAAATCTGAAGGTCAACCAGTAATGGTTGCAGATAAGAAGATTGCTTGGCCATCACAACTTTCAGTTGGCAGTGATGGAATGGGTAACTCACTAGAACATATCCGTGAAATTATGGGAACTTCTATGGAATCACTTATTCACCACTTCAAGTTAGTTACAGAAGGATTCCGAGTTCCAGCCGGCCAGGTTTATGCCGCAGTTGAATCACCACGTGGTGAGACCGGAGTTCACTTAGTTTCTGATGGTGGAACCAGACCATATCGAGTCCACTTCCGTGAACCATCTTTCAATAATCTTCAAGCAATTTCAGCAATGGCCGAAGGTGGAATGATTGCCGATGTTGTTGGCGCTGTTGCATCAATCGATCCAGTTATGGGTGGGGTTGATCGCTAATGAATTTCACTCCTGATCAATTGAAAATAATGGATTCAATCATTGCCAGATATCCAAGATCACGTTCTGCAGTAATGCCTTTGCTGCATTATGTGCAGGCACTAGATGGCTATGTAACACCACGTGGCATTGAAAAAATCTCTGAATTACTAAATATTTCTACCGCCGAAGTAACTGCAGTGTCATCGTTCTATACCCAGTATCGGACCGAACCTGCTGGCGAATATCACGTAGGCGTTTGTATCAATACCTTGTGCGCGGTTATGGGCGGGGATGAAATTTATAAATCACTAGAAGATCATCTTGGAATCAAGAATCACGAAACAACTGCAGATGGCAAGGTTTCAATCGAAAGAATTGAATGTAACGCAGCTTGCGATTACGCACCTGTCGTTATGGTCAATTGGGAATTTTATGACAATCAAACTCCGCAGAGCGTTAAAGATTTGGTTGATGGCGCCCGTGCTGGAAATCCAACAGCACCAACGCGTGGACCAAAAACTCTTCGCACTTGGAAACAGAATTCCGAAGTTCTTGCTGGCTTAAATGATGGACTTGCTAACGAAGGTGTATCTGCTGGCGAAGCAACGTTACTTGGACTCAAGATTGCTAAAGGTGGAAAATAAATGAGTAAGTTAACTCCAGTCCTCTCAGCAAACTGGGATGATAAAGATTCATTCACTATTGAAGGCTACAAACGTGCTGGTGGATATCAGGCCGTAACAAAAGCTTTGGCAATGGAACCTGACGCAGTAATCACAATGATTAAAGATTCTGGATTGCGCGGTCGCGGTGGCGCAGGATTCCCAACTGGAAGCAAATGGGGATTTATTCCACAAGGCGATAACAAAGAACATTACTTAGTAGTTAATGCCGATGAATCTGAGCCAGGAACTTGTAAAGATACGCCGTTACTTCTTGCAAACCCACATGTTTTGATCGAAGGAATAATTATTGGGTCATATGCGATCCGGGCTAATCATGCATTTATTTATCTTCGTGGTGAAATCGTTCATGTTTATCGCCGCGTTCAACAAGCAATTGAAGATGCGTATAAAGCGGGTTTGCTTGGAAAGAACATTGGCGGCAAAGGCTTCGATCTAGAACTTACTTTGCATGCTGGTGCAGGTGCTTATATTTGCGGTGAAGAGACAGCGCTTCTGGATTCACTTGAAGGTTTTCGTGGTCAACCAAGGCTACGTCCACCATTCCCAGCAATTGCTGGTTTATATGCAAAGCCAACAGTTGTTAACAATGTGGAATCCATTGCATCGGTTCCAGCAATCATTAAAAATGGCGTTGAATGGTTTCAAACCATGGGAACCGAGAAGAGCAAAGGCTTTACGCTTTACTCACTTTCAGGCCATGTAAATAATCCAGGACAGTTTGAAGCACCACTCGGAATAACTCTCCGCGAAATACTAGAACTTGCTGGCGGGGTTCGCACCGGACATAAACTTAAATTCTGGACTCCTGGTGGTTCATCAACGCCAATGTTTACCGATGAACATTTAGATACTCCACTTGATTACGAAGGTGTATCTGCGGCCGGATCAATGCTCGGCACCAAAGCACTTCAGATTTTTGATGAAACAACTTGTGTTATCCGCGCAACTCTTCGTTGGTGCGAATTTTATAAACACGAATCATGTGGAAAGTGCACACCTTGTCGCGAAGGAACCTGGTGGCTAGTTCAGATGCTCCAAGATCTTGAAGATGGCAAAGGAACTGAAGCCGACTTAGCAAAGCTCCTTGATCTCTGTGACAATATTGCAGGCCGTTCATTCTGCGCACTTGCAGATGGTGCTGTTGCACCAATTATCTCGTCACTTAAATATTTCCGTGATGAATACTTGGAACACCAACGCAATGGTGGTTGCCCATTTGATCCAGTGGCATCAACAATTTTCAAGACCGTTGGTGCATAAATGACTCCAGAACAAGCACTGCTTGAAACTCAAACAGCAGTCGAAATGATCACTGTTGTAATTGATGGCTTTGAAGTAACTGTTCCAAAGGGAACTTTGGTTATTCGCGCAGCTGAAAAATTAGGAATTCAGATTCCACGCTTCTGTGATCATCCATTACTGGAACCGGTAGGTGCTTGTCGTCAGTGTTTAGTTGATATTGAAATCAATGGTCGCGCATTTCCAAAGCCACAAGCTTCATGCACAATTCCGGTAGAAAATAATATGATTGTAAAGACCCAATTAACTTCGCCAGTTGCTGAAAAAGCTCAAGCAGGAGTTATGGAATTCCTTCTTATTAACCATCCACTTGATTGCCCAGTCTGCGATAAAGGTGGTGAGTGCCCGCTTCAAAATCAAGCCATGAGTACGGGCCGACCAGAATCTCGCTTCGAAGGCGTTAAGCGAACATTTGAAAAACCAGTTGCAATTTCTTCTCAAGTATTACTCGATCGTGAACGTTGTGTTCTCTGTGCCCGCTGCACTCGCTTCTCTGAACAAATCGCTGGCGATCCATTTATTACTTTGAATGACCGGGGCGCACTGCAACAAGTTGGTATTTATGAAGAAGATCCATTTGAATCTTATTACTCTGGAAATACTGTTCAGATCTGCCCAGTTGGCGCACTAACCGGAACCTCATATCGATTCCGAGCCCGCCCATTTGATTTAGTCTCAGTTGATTCGGCTTGTGAACATTGTGCTTCAGGATGTGCAATGCGCACCGATATTCGTCGCGGAAAAACGCTGCGCCGCCTTGCCGGAGATGATGCTTCCGTTAATGAAGAGTGGAATTGCGATAAAGGTCGCTGGGCATTTAAGTATTTAACAAGTAGAGAGCGCGTAACTTCACCAATGATTCGCGGTGAAGATGGCGAACTTCATGAAGCGTCATGGCCAGAAGCTATTGCATTCGCTGCTACTGGATTGAAAGGTAAGCGGGCTGGCGTATTAGTCGGTGGCCGAGCAACTGTTGAAGATGCATACGGCTATAGCAAATTTGCAAGAGTTGCACTTGGAACAAATGACATTGATTTCCGATCTCGTCCATATTCTGAAGAAGAGACCGCTTTCTTAAGTAGCGTTGCACTTGGTTTGAAAACTACATATAAAGATATTGATAAGGCGGATCAAGTTGTGTTGCTTGGTTTTGAACCTGAAGAAGAATCGCCAATTGTTTTCCTGAGAATCTACAAGCAATTTCGTAAGCGCGCTCTAACTGTAATAAGTGATGCACCTGTTGCAAGCCGCGGATCAGTAAAGCTAAACGCAAAATCAATTTCGGATATCAAAACAATCTCAGGGCTAACCGCGAAGAGCGTTATCTTGGTTGGCGAACGTCTTGCTGAAAAATCTGGTGCACTTTCTAGCGCAGTAGATTTAGCAGAGAAATCAGGAGCCAAGTTGGCTTGGATTCCGCGTCGCGCAGGTGAACGTGGTGCACTTGCAGCTGGTGCAATCGCAACACTTCTTCCAGGCGGTCGACCAGTCTCTGAGGCAAGTGCCCGCGTAGATGTTGCGGCTGCGTGGTCTGTTGATTCACTTCCAACTAATCCTGGACGTTCAACTACTGAAATTTTACATGCGCTTACTGTTAAAAATCTTGATGCAGTTGTAGTTGGTGGAGTAGATCCACTTGATATTTCAAACAGTGCACTTTCACAATTATTGAATTCCTTTGTTGTTTCACTCGAGATTACACATAGCTCGGTAACAGCGGTAGCAGATGTTGTTCTTCCAGTTGCAGCGGTAATTGAAAAGAGTGGCTCTTTCCAAGACTGGCAAGGAAGCACACGAACTTTTGATAAAGCCATAACCGATTCACTTTCAAGAAGTGATGTCCGCATTCTTTCGATGATTGCCGATGAAATGGGAACACCAATTAATCTGCCTACGGTTGCAGCTACTGCGCGTGAAATTGCTGCGCTTGGTAACTGGGATGGTAAGAAAATTGAATTTGAGAAAACTTCTGAAGCTAAACCGATTATTGCGGAAGGCAAGCTGCACTTAACGTCATGGCGCTTATTGTTGGATCTAGGAACTTTGCAAGATGGCGAAGCAAACTTAGCTGGCACGGCACGTAAAGCCAGTGCCAGAATTTCAAAAAGTAGAGCAGAAAAACTTGGAGTTAATGAAGGTGGACTTGTTTCAATTTCATCTGACTTAGGCTCATTGAAACTCCCAGTCGAAATTAGCGAGATGGCTGATGATCAAATTTGGGTTCCACGTAATTCAATTGACTCACAAGTAATTGCGAATCTAGGATTCGTAAGCGGCCAAGTTACGGTGGTAAAAGCATGACAAATGCCGAAATAATTGCTACTGATCCAGGTTGGATAATTCTTGTAAAGGGATTACTCATTTTTATTGTCTGCGTGGTTGCAACACTTATGTCAGTCTGGGGAGAGCGTCGATTAGTTGCGCGGATGCAACAACGTCTTGGGCCTAACCGAGTCGGTCCTTTTGGCTTGATTCAGTCTCTCGCAGATGGTGTAAAGCTCGCCCTCAAAGAAGATTTAATTCCAAAAGCTGCGGATCGCATTGTCTTTGTCCTTGCGCCAATCATCAGTGCAACAACTTGCTTTATGGCATTTGCGGTAATTCCACTATCTGGAAAAGTAAATCTCTTTGGCCGTGAAACCGTAATGCAACTAACCGATATTCCGGTTGGAGTTTTATACGTTCTTGCAATTGCTTCAGTTGGTGTTTATGGAATTGTTTTGGCCGGTTGGTCTTCAGGTTCAACTTATCCATTACTTGGTGGCCTTCGTTCGAGCGCCCAAGTTATTTCATATGAAGTTGCTATGGGACTTTCACTCGTTGCAGTATTTATTTATGCAGGATCGATGTCTACTGCTGAAATCGTCGAAGCTCAGAATCAATGGTGGTTCTGTGTAACGCTATTCCCATCTTTCGTCATTTATGCAATCTCTATGGTCGGCGAGACAAATCGTGCGCCATTCGATTTAGCTGAAGCTGAAGGTGAACTTGTTGGTGGATTCCATACCGAATATTCATCACTTAAATTCGCACTCTTTTTCTTGGCAGAGTATGTAAACATTGTTGCAGTTTCAGCACTTGCAACAACTCTCTTCCTCGGCGGATATCACGCACTTCCTGGACTTGGTTTTACCGAAAGTTGGCTTGGTGGTTGGTTCACAGTTATTTGGTTCTTAGCTAAGGTTGTTTTCTTCTTCTTCTTCTTCGTCTGGCTACGTGGAACTCTTCCAAGACTTCGCTACGACCAATTTATGAAATTTGGCTGGAAAGTTCTGATTCCATTCTCTTTGCTTTGGATCATGATTGTTTCAACGCTGCGCGTTCTCTCACAACAAGGCGCGCCTCGTGCCGTATTAATTGGATTTAGCTTCGGAATCGTTCTTCTAGTTCTTGCCGGCTCGAGCCTCTTTGAATCATCGAAGAAGCGTCGCGCATCAGAAGATGCGCTAGGAGAAGTTCCTGCCCCAAGTTTCCCAGTCCCTGCAATTCCAGGAAAAACAAATAAAAATAGAGCGGAGCAAATAAATGGATAACTCATTAACTCCGCGTTCCAATGATCTCGGTTTAACTGCGGCAGCGAAGGCAAATACCCCAATTAAGAGCCAGGAAGCAAAAAGTTTTGGCAAGCAACTTCAAGGCTTCTGGGTAACTTTTATTACAATTTTTAAGAAGCCAAATACGGTTCAATATCCAGAGGTTAAAGAGCCAACCGCGGAACGTTTTCATGGTCGCCATCAATTAAATCGTTATGACGATGGTCTTGAAAAATGTATTGGTTGCGAACTCTGTGCCTGGGCCTGCCCAGCAGATGCAATTCTTGTTGAAGGCGAAACAAATACTGAAGATGAGAGATATTCACCGGGAGAGCGTTACGGCAAGGTTTATCAAATAAATTACTTACGTTGCGTTTTCTGTGGACT
>CANLTP010000056.1 GCA_947494085.1 Actinomycetota bacterium
ATGTGATGGCGATTACTGCGCCAGAGGCGGCAACGAATCCGAAGTAGAAGGGATGTGAGTGATTAAGAGGTTCACCGACGATTCCGAAGTCTTCAGGTGCAACAGCCTTCTTTTTTCTAGTTAAAGAAGGTCGCTTTAAGATTGGTTTCAACTTTGCCATGGCGCTATTTTAACGTCGCAGTAAGAAAAAATAGGAGAGAATAGCCTCGTGGCTGACCTACGAATAACCGGACTGGCAGAAGAGATGTCATCTCTTGCTCAGATGCCATGGTCGAAACAGCTTGAAGAGTGGCCTGAAGATTCCACTCTTACCGATATGCGCGGTATTTCTCGCCATATTGTTCGCTTGATTAAAGTCAACCAAAACCATGATTCACCAATCTTTGCGATCAAAGAGACTGTTCCAGAATTCGCGAATCGGGAATACGCGCTACTTCGAGAGTTAAACAACCGAGAGGCGCCATGTGTTGAACCAGTTGCAGTAATTGAAAACCGTAAAGATGAGCAGGGTGAAGATTTACCTGCAGCGCTGGTTACGCATTATCTACCTTTCTCGCTGCCATTTCGTGTAATTCTTAGTGAACAAATTACGCCGCACGAAATTATAAATATGGCGAATGCTCTTGCTCTTTTACTGGTTCGATTACATCTTCTGGGATTCTGGTGGGGCGATTGCTCACTTTCAAATACCTTATTCCGTCGCGATGCGGATCAATTTGCGGCCTATCTAGTTGATGCTGAAACCGGAGAATTCCAAACTCGCCTGACTGATGGCCAACGTGAACACGACTTAGAAATCTCGCTCTTTAACGTTGCTGCAGAGTTGGAAGATTTGAAAATTGCTGGAGTTCTTCCCGACGATATGGAACCAATTCGTGCGAGTGAAGGTGTAATCAAGAGATATCGAAGACTTTGGAAAGCGCTACGTGAACCACAGATTCTTGACCCAAATGATCGTCACGCAGTTGAAGGTGCGATGCGCCAACTTCAAGATTTAGGTTTTGCAGTTGAAGAGGTTGAAGTTTCAATCAACGGCGATAAAGGTGAATTAAAGTTCCAACCTAAACTTGTGGCAGCTGGATATCACCAGAATCGCCTGCTGACGTTGTTAGGTATTCAGGCCGAAGAACTTCAAGCCAAGAGATTGCTCGCATCATTTGATCGCTTCCGCGGCCGGGAGGCAACACCGAAGCCACCAATTCATGACAGTGCTCGCAGATGGCTTCGTGATACATATCATCATGTTATGAATCAGGTCCCAAGTGAATTACAAGATCGAGTTGAACAGACACAGATGTTCCATGAAATTTTGGAGCATCGCTGGTATCTAGGTGAGCAAGCGGGGCATGACTTAGGGCTAGATTTTGCAACCAAGGATTACATTGAAAATATCTTGCCATTTAGAACATATGTTGGGGTTTCAGTTCCTGGCATTCACGAACCACCATCAAAATAATTTTCACTAAATATATGTAGGATTACGGCATGAGTTTGCCACCACTGCCAAAAAACTTTGCCAGTGCCGTAGACCTAAGTAGCCTAGGAAAGCCAGCGCAGGAAGCCATTGCGACTCCGGGAATAGCGGTAAATCAGGAGAATTTAATTAGTGAAATTCTTCCCGCATCGAATCAAAAAGTCGTAATTCTTATTTGTTGGTCACCTCGCAGCACCCAAGCCGTTGAACTGCTCGAAATTATGAGCAAGTATCAAGCGGCAGATTTACTTGAAAATGGCGAACCAGCTTGGGTTCTAGGAACTGTGAATGTTGATGCCGAAACACAAGTAGCACAAGCGCTACAAATTCAATCAGTGCCAATTGCAATCGCAATCATTCAGGAACAGATGGTTCCATTATTTGAAGCAGTGCCAACTGCAGAACAAATCAGATTAGTCATCGACAAAGTCGTAGGTCTTGCTGCTGAACGAGGCGTCGGCCAGGCGCTAGAAAAGTCTGAAGCAATTGAAACCCCAATGGAGCCAGAAGAGATTGCGGCCATGGAAGCACTTGAGAAAAGTGATCTCTTGGGAGCAAAAGCACAATACGAAAAGTGGTTAGCTCGCAAACCCGGTGATGCTTTAGCAAAACTTGGATTAGCACAAACTGAATTGATAATTCGCGTGAAGGATTTAGATCCAAATGAAGTTATGACACTTGCAGGTGCAAATCCGAATGAAGTGACAATTCAATTAAAGGCTGCAGATGTTGAAATCGCTAGTGGCTTAAACCGTGAGGCCTTTGCTCGTATGATTCGACTCGTGAAGGCGAGTGATGGCGATGATAAGAAAATTGCCCGCGAACATTTATTGCAGCTATTTTCACTAGTAGATCCGGCAGATCCAGATTTGATCAGCGCCCGAAAAGAGTTAGCAAGTGCGCTCTATTGAAATCTACATTCTCTAAGCAAGAGCGCAGAGCACTTAATTTACTATTTTGGCCATATGGAATTGGCGCTATGTCTACTGCTACAAGATTTCCTGAGATTCGAGACCAATTAAATGTAAACAATGGAACTTTCGGAACCTACTTGAGTTTAGGTGCTATCGGTGGCGTAATTTCTTTTATCTTAGTTGGACACTTGGTTCATTCAATTGGCGTTAAACCAATAGTTCTTGTTTCATCTACAGGTTTATTCCTATCACTGGGGCTTGTGCCACATATTCAACGCCCAATATTTTGGCTGGTCTTAAATATCTTTATTGCTTTTTTCTGGGTCTCATTTCATATTGCAAATAATGCCCAGGCTATTCACCGGCAGGAAGAAGTTGGAGAGTTAATTCTCCCTAAACTTCATGGTCTCTGGAGTCTTGGTGCCCTGGTAACTTCAATTCTTGCAATTATTATCACTCCATACGTAACTCTGGCGTGGCACATCGGTTTGATTGTTACTGCCATGTGGGTGCTAACTATGTATGGTGTTGTTAAGTCGACGCCATATTTCATAGAGAAGAACGAGGAAGCAGATGCCTTCCCGAGTCTCTCACCATTCAAGATTGCAAAAGTCTTTAAGTTTCAGCCGGTAATTGTTATTGCGATGGTCTTGGCGATGCAGACCGAATTCTCGACTCAAGACTGGTCTGCTATTTATGCAAAGGACGCATTAAAGGTGAGTTCGTCCGCGAGCATCTATGGCTATGCCGTATTTATCAGTGCGATGATCATTCTCAGGTTCAATGCAAAAAGGCTTGCCGCGAGGTGGAGTGAGCGCGAATTATTAACCAAGTTGCCAATCTTGGGTGGGGTTGGTTTCGCGGTTTGTATCTTGCTCGGAGCTTGGCTCTCTGAAACAAATCGCAATTTAGGTTTCATAGTTGCTTTGATTGGTTTCGCACTTGCCGGCTTTGGCTCTTCAATTCTGGCCCCAACAATTTTTGCAATATCCTTTAGAAAAACTTCACTTCCAAGTAGCGTGGTCGTTGCGCAATTAGGCCTAACTCAAACAATCGCAACATTCCTCGCAAAGGTAGTTATTTCATGGGTTGCACAAGTTACATCAGTAACTATTGCGCTTATGATCCCAGCCTTGATGCTTCTAGCGACAGCTAAATTTTCACACCTGGGAAAAGAAACTAAGGATTAATCTCAGCCAGAACCTTCGGCATTACCTGGATCTGCAGCACTGATGTCATTTAGGCGGTATTTATCAAGAGCCTGTTGAACTACCTTTGATTTAATCTCGCCAGCTTCAGCAAGTCTTGAAAGTGCTGCAACAACTATTGATTCAGCATCAACCTTGAAGTGGCGACGAAGCGCTCCACGAGTATCTGATAGTCCAAAGCCATCAGTTCCAAGTGAGTAGAAATCTTGTTCAACCCAAGGTGAAATCTGATCTTGAACTGAACGCATGAAATCGCTAACTGCAATTACCGGACCATCTTGGCCACGTAGTTTTTTGGTGATGTAGGCAGATTTCTTATCGCCAGGATTTAACAAATTGTGTCGATCGACAGCAAGTCCATCGCGACGAAGTTCGTTCCAAGAAGTCACAGACCAAACACTTGCCGCAATACCCCAATCATCGGCCAGAAGTTGCTGTGCTTTAACTGCCCAGTTCATCGCAACACCAGAAGCTAGAAGTTGAACCTTCTTCTTTCCGCGTTGCGCAGGGGAGTAGAGATAAATTCCCTTAAGCAGACCATCAACATCTAAATCATCAGGTTGTGCTGGTTGAACATATGGCTCGTTGTAAACAGTTAGGTAGTAGTAAATATTTTCGCTGTTCTCGCCATACATCCGCTTCAATCCATCGCGAACAATGTGACCAAGTTCGTAACCAAAGGCTGGGTCGTAACAAACAATCGCTGGGTTGGTTGATGCGAGAAGATGCGAATGTCCATCTTCATGTTGCAAACCTTCGCCATTTAGCGTTGTTCGTCCCGCAGTCGCGCCGATTACAAAGCCGCGTGCCATCTGATCTGCGGCAGCCCAGAAAGCATCTCCAGTGCGTTGGAATCCAAACATTGAGTAGAAGATGTAAATCGGAATCATTGGAACATCGTGGGTTGAGTATGAAGTTCCGACTGCAGTGAATGATGCAGTTGAACCAGCTTCATTGATACCTTCGTGCAAGATCACACCAGAAGTTGATTCCTTATAGGAAAGCATTAGTTCACGATCTACCGAGGTGTAGTTCTGACCATGAGGTGAGTAAATCTTTAGTGATGGGAACAATGAATCCATACCGAAGGTTCGTGCTTCATCCGGAATAATTGGGACCAAGTGCTTGCCGATACCTGGATCTTTTACTAAATCCTTGAGCAAGCGCACAAATGCCATTGTTGTTGCGATTTCTTGATGACCAGAACCGCGAAGCACTGCTTCATAAGTTTCAATTGGAGGCAGTGGAAGTGGCGCAGAATCTTTGCGGCGAGATGGCATTGAACCACCCAGGGCGTTGCGTCGTTCCATCATGTATTTGTATTCCGGTGAATCAACACCAGGATGGTAATAAGGCGGAGCCTTGGCATCGATTTGTTCATCGGTAAGCGGAATAAACAAGGTGTCACGGAATGCTAGAAGATCTTCATGTGTCATCTTCTTCATTTGGTGCGTCGAGTTTCTGGCTTCAAAGTGCGAACCAAGAGTCCAACCCTTGATTGTTTTAGCAAGAATTACAGTTGGGCGACCGTTATGTTCTGACGCTTGCTTATAAGCAGCAAATAATTTGCGGTAATCGTGGCCGCCGCGCTTTAGTGCCCAAATCTTTTCATCTGACCAATCCGCAACCATTGCAGCAGTGCGAGGATCGCGACCGAAGAAGTGTTCACGAACATAAGCACCAGATTCAGCTTTATATGTTTGGTAATCGCCGTCAGTTGTCTTAGTCATCAAATCAACAAGTGCGCCCTCTCGGTCCATAGCAAGTAGCTCATCCCACTCGCGACCCCAAACAACTTTGATTACGTTCCAGCCAGCACCACGAAAAATAGATTCAAGTTCTTGAATAATCTTGCCGTTTCCGCGAACCGGACCATCAAGTCTCTGTAAATTACAGTTAATAACGAAAGTTAAATTATCTAAGCCTTCACGTGCGGCAAGACTGATTGCGCCAAGTGTTTCTGGTTCATCGCATTCGCCATCTCCAAGAAATGCCCAAACATTCTGGTCACTTGTATCTTTAATTCCGCGGCCATTTAAGTAACGGTTGTAGCGTGCTTGGTAAATAGCATTGATTGGACCAAGTCCCATTGAAACAGTTGGAAACTCCCAGAACTCTGGCATCAAACGTGGGTGCGGATATGAAGATAATCCGCCACCTTCATGTGAAAGTTCTTGACGGAAACCATCCATCTGATGTTCGGTTAAACGACCTTCAAGAAATGCGCGTGCATACATACCGGGACTTGCGTGACCCTGATAGAAAATTTGATCTCCGCCGCCTGCATGGTTTCTGCCACGAAAGAAGTGGTTGAAGCCAACTTCATAAAGTGAAGCAGAGGATGCATAAGTTGAAATATGTCCGCCAACACCAATACCTGGACGTTGTGCACGATGCACCATAACGGCAGCGTTCCAACGAATAAATGCGCGAATCCGACGTTCAATAAATTCATCGCCAGGAAATTCTGGTTCTTGTTTTGGTGGAATCGAGTTTATGTAATCTGTTGCACGAAGTGCAGGAACACCAAGATTGTTTTCACCAGCGCGGTCCAACATCGCAAGCATCAAATAACGGGCACGAACCGGTCCGGCATTTTTGAGGACGGCATCTAAAGACTGGGTCCATTCAGCGGTCTCTTGTGGATCGGTGTCGACAAGCTGATCGATTAAATGGTCCGG
>CANLTP010000057.1 GCA_947494085.1 Actinomycetota bacterium
GACCAATTACCGATCCACCGGAAACGATTGCGTCAGCTGCAATTGTTGATTCAGGTAAGGATAAAAACTCTTTATTCATTTCAAAAACTGAATCTCGCGAAGCTTTAAGTAACGCAGCAGGTGTTCCGATATCCAACCAATAAGACTTATCAATAAATCCAAATACTTTCGCACCTGTGGCCAGTAGCTGCGGAAATGTTTCGCGTTCAACACTGATGACTTTTCCAAATGGAATTGAAGCAATCACTTCACGGTTAAAAATATAGCAACCGGCGTTAATAATATTTGTTGGTGGATTTTCCATCTTCTCGTTAAATGCAGATACCCGGCCCGAGCCATCTAATTCAACAGCGCCATAAGCTCGGGCATCTTCTACTTCAGTTAAATAGAGTGTTACATCCGCGCCCTTAGATTCATGAAATTTAAACTGCCCATCAAGATCATGTTTACTCAATACATCTCCGTTAAAAATAGCTACCGGGCCGCTGCCTTCAAGCATGGCAGCCGCATTACTTATTGCGCCACCAGTTCCCAGCGCTACTTCTTCAACCGCATACTTGATAGAAATTCCAAAGTTTGCACCATCGCCGAAATAAGGCTCAAAGAGTTCGGCTTTAAAAGATGTTGCTAGAACTATTTCTATAATCCCAGCGCTTCGAGCTTTATTAATTTGGTGCTCGGTAAATGGAACACCGGCAACCTGAAGCATCGGCTTTGGAGTGTTATTCGTTAGCGGTGCCAACCTGGTTCCACGGCCACCCACCAAAAGAATTGCACTTCGATTAGTCATTATCTAAAGAGTTTCTGGATTACTGCGCGAATTTTTCGAATTTAAGGCCGATTTGATTCGCAATTTCAGTCATTGTTCCCATGATTGAAAGTGTTTCATCCAATGGCAGCATCGGTGATTCTTTCTCACCGGCACGGAAGCAACGAGCGAATTCAATAGCTTCTTCGCGCAAACCATGGCCAACATATTTCTTGTCAGAGCCGGCAACAATTTCATCTTTGTAATTAATTACTCGCCAGGTTGTTGGGTTATAGAAAGTGCGATCGATTTCAATTCTGGCATCGCTGCCGATAATTAGTGCTTGGTTTGGAGTGGCAGCTAAATTCGTAGTATTCAAAATTGCTTGGGCGCCACTTGGATATTCCAAAATTATTGAAGTTTGGCCATCTACGCCAGTGAAAGCTTTTGTGCTTCGAGCGGTAATTCGAGAAGGCGTTCCAAGAACCATTGAGGCAAATGAAACTGGATAAATTCCTAAATCAAAGAGCGCCCCACCCCCAAGTTCTGGATCGAAGAGGCGGAATTTTGGATCTTTTGCGAACCATTGTCCGTGATCTGCGCGCACAGAAATAATTTCACCAAGGATGCCTGATTTAATAATTTCGCGAATTTGAATCATGTGTGGCAAATAGCGAGCCCACATCGCTTCCATCAAGAGCAAATTCTTTGATCTTGCGGTATCAATCATGGTTTTTGTTTCGTCAAAACTCATTGCAAAAGGCTTCTCGCAGAGAACAGGCTTACCGGCATTTAGCGCCATCAAGGTATCGCGCATATGCATTGGGTGGTGGGTTGCAACGTAAACCCCATCAACATCTGGATCGTTAACTAATTTTTGGTATGAATCATGGCGATGACCAATTGCAAATTTATCGGCGAAGGCATCAGCCTTAACTTGGGTTCTAGATCCAACAGCGACAACTCGATGGTCCTCGAGGCGCAAGACATCGCGGGTAAATTGTTCAGCAATTCCACCGGCTCCGAGAATTCCCCAACGAAATGGTGCTACTGACATCTGACTCCCCCATCTTTAATCAAAGCTTATTAAAGGCTATCGGAGTCTAATCCCAGTAGCGCGAAGTTTGGAGCAAAAAAATCGGGCTTTGAGTAAGCGAAGACATAGCGTTCTATAGCTTGTCTCTCGCGACCAAAGCCCGATTTTATTTACTAGATTTGATAAAGCTGGGCTATTGAGCCTTTCCAGCTGCTTTATTTAGCGCACGTAGAACCTGGTAACCAATTACTGCTACCAATGTTCCGTTGATGATTCCACCGAAGGAATAATCTCCGCGAACCCAAGTCATATCTGCGATACCGATGATCAAGGTTGTCGCTGCAATGAATAGGTTTGTTGAGTTACTGAAATCAACTTTGTTTTCAATCCAGATCTTTGCGCCGAGAATTCCAATCATTCCGTATAGAGCAACGCCAACACCACCGAGAACTCCAGGAGGTGTAGCGCTAAGAACTGCACCAAACTTAGGTGATAGCGAGAGCAAGATTGCTCCTACGCCAGCTACCCAATAAGCAGCCGTTGAATAGATGCGAGTAGCAGCCATTACGCCGATGTTTTCTGCGTAAGTAGTTGTTCCGGAACCGCCACCAGCGCCAGCGAGTGTTGTTGCAACACCGTCAGCGAATAGCGCATTTCCCATCTGCTTATCAAGATCTTTTCCAGTCATTGCTGCAACTGCTTTAACGTGTCCAACGTTTTCAGCAATCAGAACAAGCACAACCGGGATGAATAGCAAGATTGCATTAGTTTCAAATGTTGGTGTTGTAAATGTTGGCATTGCAACCCACTTCGCGGCCTTTACGCCATCAAAGTTGATATCGCCAATAAATGCTGCGTAGGCATAACCAACAACTATTCCAGCAAAGATACTGATGCGACCAAGGAAGCCTTTTGCAACTGCGCCAATTAGCGCGATTGCAGCGAGAGTAATAATTGCAGTGATAGGTGCTTGCTTAAAGTTATTGTTAGCAGCGCCAGCAAGGTTGAAACCAATAATCATTACGATTGAACCAGTTACCAATGGTGGCAAGAGCCAGTTAATCCAACCGATTCCAATTGCATTAACAATCAGACCGACAACGGCAAGAATCACACCGGTTGCAACTACGCCACCGAGTGCTACTGCCATTCCACCGCTGGACATTGCCGCTGCGATCGGCGCAAGGAATGCGAAAGATGAACCGAGGTAGCTCGGAACTTTATTTTTGGTTAGGGCAAGGAAGATAAGTGTTCCAACGCCTGAGAAGAACAAGGTTGTGCTTGGTGGGAATCCAGTGATGATCGGTACCAAGAAGGTTGCGCCGAACATTGCTGCAATGTGTTGAACACCAACACCAATTGTGAGTGGCCAAGCAAGACGTTCGCCCGGCTTTACAACATCGCCGTCTTTAACTGTTTTTCCATTTCCATGGAGCTTCCAAGATAAAAGTGACATTCACTTTCCTTCCCATTGCCTAGGTGTGTTGCCTATGTGTGTTGCCTATGTGTGTTGCGTTAAAAGTAGCCATAGAGGATTCCATGGCTATCTTTGAGAAGGGAAGGTTGGAAAAAGAGTACGTCGCTACGCCTTAGTAAGTGCGTAATTACACGCAAATTGGCGAGGTATTTTGGGGTGAGTTAAGCGTAAAACCCAAGAATAAATCGCAGATTCAAGGATCAAAAGGCGAGCCGAGATTTTTTAAGAACTATAAAGAAAAAGGAGGGTAATCGTCGGTTACCAGAATTACTGCGTAACCATATAAACGATTCCAAAATTCGATTGTGGCAAGGATATATGTCGCAACGTTCTCTGGATAATTTCCAGTTGCACTTGTAACGATCCAAGCGAAAAAGGTGAGAACTAAGCCAATTACGGCATAGATGATTCCAAGAATAAATAGCGGGATTGCAAGGAACCATTTAACTAGTGGCAAGACGCGAGACAACTTTGCGCCACCATCAATTTCTGGAAGTTCAACTTTAATGTTTGGATTTGCTTCAATCGAAGGATATTCATCGGTCAATAGCAACGCATATGCCGAGATTCGAGCATTTAATTCCAACATTGCTTTATTAAAACTAAGAACATAACTTGGGTAAACACCGCGAACCAAAAGGGCTAGTAGCGCTGGTGCAAAGAGTAAGCCACCGAATGCTGCGCCGGCCTCCATTGATAGGGTAAATGAGGCAATGAAAATAACCATTGGAAAAACCAAGATGCCGCGGAAGAAAACTGTTTTCCGGTCGCGATTTGTAAGCTGGATTTCAATCGATGTTTCAACTTGATTCGATACTGGATCATTGAAACTGCTCATTTGTTCCTCTATTTTTTATTGTTGTCGATCTCTTTGATCAACTTAAATTGGCCATCACCAAGTTGACCCTGGTTTGCGTACATTTCTAACTTTGCTCTTGTGTCTTCAATATCTAGATTTCGCATGGTTAATTGGCCGATGCGATCTGCAGGACCAAATGCGGCATCTTCAGTGCGCTCCATAGATAACTTATCTGGGTGATAACTAAATCCTGGACCTGTTGAATTAATAATTGAGAAATCATCACCGCGACGCAGGCGAATTGTTACTTCGCCAGTAACTGCAGAAGCAACCCAACGCATAAGAGATTCACGCAACATCAATGATTGTGGGTCTAACCAGCGGCCCTCATAGAGCAAACGACCAAGGCGACGTCCCTCTGCGTGATAATTCGCAATTGTGTCTTCGTTATGAATTGCACTTATCAAACGTTCGTATGCAATGTGAAGCAGTGCCATTCCGGGTGCTTCATAAATTCCACGACTTTTGGCTTCGATAATTCTATTTTCGATTTGGTCAGACATTCCAAGGCCGTGACGTCCACCGATTTCATTCGCTTTTTGCATAAGTGAAACCGCGTCAAGCTTTTCACCATTAATTGCAACTGGACGACCCTTAGAAAATTCTATTTTCACATCTTCGGTATCAATCTTTACAGATTCTTTCCAGAATGCAACGCCCATGATTGGATCCACTATTTCAAGTGAAGTGTCCAAGTTCTCAAGAGTTTTTGCTTCGTGGGTCGCACCCAAAATATTTGCATCAGTTGAGTAAGCCTTTTCAACGCTGTCGCGATAAGGAAGTTTGCGAGTCGAAAGCCATTCCGACATTTCCTTACGGCCGCCGAGTTCATTTACAAAATCAGTATCAAGCCATGGTTTGTAAATCTTTAACTTTGGATTAGCAAGAAGGCCATAACGATAAAAACGTTCAATGTCATTGCCTTTATATGTTGAGCCATCGCCCCAAATAGAAACGTCATCTTCAAGCATTGCGCGCACAAGCAACGTGCCGGTTACAGCGCGGCCAAGTGGTGTTGTATTGAAATATGTTTTTCCACCAGAACGAATATGAAAGGCGCCGCAAGCAATCGCAGCAAAACCTTCTTCGACAAGTGCTTCTTTACAATCGATAAGTCGTGAACCTTCGGCACCATAAGCTTTTGCTCTACTTGGCACAGATCCGATATCTGGTTCATCGTATTGGCCAAGATCTGCGGTGTATGTAAATGGCACCGCGCCTTTTTCGCGCATCCAAGCAACTGCAACTGAAGTGTCGAGGCCACCAGAGAAAGCGATTCCAACTTTTTCACCAACCGGCAACGATGCAAGGACTTTTGACATGCGAGAAGTCTAGGACATCAGGCGAGTGCGCCATAAACAATATCTGGTTGTTTTGGCGAGACTTGAGGAAATTACTCGATAGAAAGAGTGAGAATCTCGCTTAGCGCTATTTTGCGAAGGGTTTCCAATTGGTCATCTAACAATGAGTGCAAAACCTTTGTATCAGGATTAGGTTTTGAAACTTCGACTATCAACAAGTCGATTGGCAAGGCCATAAATTTTGGGAGACCGCTCACAGTTTTATTTATTTCACGAACTCTGAAATTTATTGCATCGAAGGCTGTCCCAAGTGAAACCAGATCTTTATTGAGGGTTGCCTTATCTAGAATCGAAAGCGAGCCAACCAGGACCTTAATGTCACTGAGTAGCTGGTTTAGCTTCGCGATTTCATTCGAATTAGGCATGGCTTAATTATGTCTATAAATGGCTGGGTCATCTAGCAAAATATCGCCATAATTAGCCCATGGAATCTCTCGCCCTAGTTGTCACCATAATGATCCTTATTTCAATCTTGGGAGCCCCAATAGGCTTTCTTGTATTAAAGATTCCAACAAGTAAACCAGCAACAACTATGTTCAAAAAATTAATGGCATTTATGTTTACTTTGATCGGCTTTATGGTCGGCACATCTATTTTGCTTACAGGCCCAGCGGTCGGCGGCGTGGTAATTGCGCTGTTTTCAATTGGCGCAGCAATATTTGTATTTATAAAGATTTGGCTCGATAAAAGTTATTGGGAACATTAGAAAAATAACGAGAAATGGTGGAGGTGCCGGGAATCGAACCCGGGTCCTCTAGAGCAAAATCAGGGCTTCTACGGGCG
>CANLTP010000058.1 GCA_947494085.1 Actinomycetota bacterium
CTAAAACTCGGTAAAGTAGGGCAGTTATGTCTGTTAATTCTTTTGCCGATGAATTGCGTGCCCGCAGCGATGAATCAATCGCGCATCTTTTTGCGGTGCGCCCAGACTTACTGTCCCCGGTACCAACCGATTTATCTGCGCTATCAGCTCGAGCTAATTCAACCCCAAGTTTAATGCGTGCACTTGAATCTCTAAATAGATTTCAAATAGAGGTTTTAACTTCTGCTAGCACTTTAACTCAACCTTTTTCAAAATCTGAATTGCTCTCGGTCTCCGTCCCAGAAGCTGGTGAGGAATTACTACGACTCTGGGCTGCAGCACTTGTATATAAAGATGGCACAAAATTTAGGTTACCCGGAAATTTAGGTCAATTAATTGGCGATGAGCCAGCGGGTCTTGGTCCAAAGTCTCTGAAGAAAATAGATTTTAAATCACTAAAAGATCTACCAAGTGATTCGGCGGCAGTTCTCGAGCGTTTAACTTGGGGGCCACCACGTGGGCAAGTCGGAAATATAAAGGCGCCCGGTAAACCAATTGGTTGGTTATTGGAACACGATTACTTAGCTGTGATGGATTCTAAAACTGTTGTTCTACCTCGTGAAGTTGGAATGCATTTACGTGGCGGAAAAGTCTTTAAAGAATATTCACCTCAAGCCAATTCCTTTGTTGGAACTGTACGTAAACAGAAGGATGTAGATCGCGCAGCAATCGCAAATATTTCAAACTTTCTACGTTGGTGTGAAGAGCTTGCACATAATTGGTCAGATGAACCACCAATCGCACTTCGTTCGGGCGGTCTTGGAATTAGAGATTTAAAGCGCAGCGCAGATCATTTAGGAATCGATGAAAATTGTGTCGCCTTTGTTGCCGAAGTTCTTTATTTAGGCAGTTTAATTGTTATCGATCCTGATGACCAGATATTGCCGACAAACTCCTTTGATATATGGATGTCGAGATCACTTGAAGAGCGTTGGAGTTCGCTCGTAAATTTATGGCTTGAGACTTCTCGGGTAAGTGGCTTAGCAGGCAAAATTGGCGAAAAAAATATTGCACCTCTTGGCCCAGAACTTGATCGTGCTGGTATCGCATCAATGCGCAAGGTCACTCTAAATATTCTTGCCGAAAATTTAGAGTTTGATCCAGCAATAAAGAATCTGCAGGAAATAATTGCTTGGCAGATGCCGCAACGCTTCAATGCTGAATATATTGAATGGACGCTTCGCGAGGCTGAATGGTTAGGACTTACCGGCCAAGGTGCGCTCTCCGAATTTGGTATTGCTTTTCTAAATGGATCTGATGATCTCGGTGTCGAACGTGCGCTACCAAAGCCAGTTGACCATATTTTGATTCAGGCCGATAACAGTGCAATTGCACCCGGGCCATTGACGGTAGAGCTTGCAAATATGATCGGAACGATTGCAGATATTGAAAGTCGTGGCGGTGCGTCCGTTTATCGCTTCAGTGAGAGTTCGATTCGCCGAGGATTAGATCACGGTCAAACTGGCGAACAGATAAAAGATTTCTTGAAGAGAACTTCAAAGACTCCGGTTCCACAACCACTTGAGTATTTAATTAATGATGTTGCCAAAAGACATGGTCGGCTACGAGTCGGAATGGCACAAACTTATATTCGCTGTGAAGATGAAGGTCTGTTAACTCAGATATTGCATGATAAGAAATTGGAATCTCTTCGCTTCCGTAAATTAGCGCCTCAAGTATTGGTCTGCGATTTTGAAACTGGAGATGTTATTGCAACGCTTCGCGAAGCGAATTATTTACCGGCTGCCGAGAATGCAAGTGGTATTTTAATTTCAGCACCAGCAATCCGTAGGGCAAAATCCCGACCAAAGCCACCAAGAGTCATTAGTGAAACTTCGGCACCAAGTGAAATTGTTATCAAGGCTGCGGTGCGCACACTTCGGACTGGTGAAAAGGCGAGCTCACATAAGCCACGTGAAGTTCCTAGAACAACTGCAAATGAAACTTTAGATTTACTTCATCAATATATTGAAGAACAAGCAAGCCTGACCATCGGTTATGCAGATACAAATGGTGGGGTTTCCAATAGGCTTATCGATCCAATCTCTATCTCCTTGGGCACTTTAATCGCCAGAGATCACGCAACTGGCGAGATGCAGAGCTTCCGGATTCCGAGAATCACCGGCGTCAGTCCAGCAAAGTAAGGCAGACTTATCCCATGGCAATCGTCGAAGATTTAAAAAGACTTGTTGAATTTGAATCACCAAGTGAAGATCTCCCTGCTTGTCGCGGAGTTGTTGAATTAGCAATTCAAATTGCAAATGAAAATTTAAAGCCAGAAGCAGAGTTGATTGAAGAAAATGGCCGCCCGATTTTTTGGTGGGGAAGCAAAAATCCAAAAGTAGTTTTGCTCGCGCACTTAGATACCGTCTGGCCAAAAGGTTCTTACTTGCCTACCTGGAGCGTTTCTGGAGATATCGCAAAAGGTCCTGGGGTCTTCGACATGAAAGCTGGCTTTCTACAAGCTATTTATGCTGTTAAAGAAATCCCTGGTGCTGATTCAAAGATTGCAATAATTGCAACTACGGATGAAGAGCTAGGAAGCCAGAGTTCCAAAGCGCTAATTGAACGGGTTTCAAAGAGTGCAAGCGCAGTCTTGGTTTTAGAGGCATCACTTAATGGCAAAGTGAAAACTGGCCGAAAAGGCACATCGATGTATCAAATCGCTTTACATGGTCGAGCATCACATGCCGGTCTCGAACCTGAAAAGGGCATCAACGCAACAACTGAAATTGCCACCATAGTTATTGAAGTTGCAAAGTTAGCAAATCCAGAATTTGGAACAACTGTGGTTCCAACAGTTATGCACGCTGGCACTACGACAAACACGGTTCCGGCACTTGCAACTCTTGATATCGATATTCGTTCATTCTCTGCAGCAGAACTAATTCGCGTTGATACTGCAATACGAAAGCTTGCAGCCGCACACCCAGAAGCAAAGATAGAAGTTACAGGTGGCATCAATCGACCACCACTAGAAACGTCTGCAACTTTAGAGCTCTATGAAATTTTAGAGAAAGTTGCAAGTGAAATAGGTATGGAGCCAGTCGGGCACGCATCTGTAGGTGGCGCAAGTGATGGAAACTTCGCTGCAGCCGCAGGGGCTCGCGTATTAGATGGACTTGGCGCCGTCGGTGATGGCGCACATGCTCCACACGAACAAATATTGCTCTCTTCAATTCCGTCGCGAGTAAAACTTCTAACTGCATTTATTAAGGAATTAATTCGTGACTGATGGCCCGCTGATTGTTCAAAGTGATAAAACTCTTCTCTTAGATATTGATCATCCACTAAGCGATGAATGTCGCCGTTCAATAGCTTCATTTGCAGAACTTGAAAAATCTCCAGAGCATATTCACACCTATCGATTGACTCCGCTCGGATTATGGAATGCCCGCGCTGCTGGACATGATGCAGAGCAAGTTGTAGATATCCTCCTTAAATATTCTAGATTTGCAGTTCCACATGCGCTGTTAGTTGACGTTGCTGAAACCATGTCTCGTTATGGTCGACTCCGTCTTGAGGCTCATCCAGTCCACGGATTAGTTTTAGTTTCACATGATCCTGCGGTCCTTAGAGAAGTTACTCGAGGCAAAAAAGTTGCACCGATGTTGGGACTCCAACTAGATGCCGAAACGATTGTTGTTCATCCTGGTCAACGTGGCTTTTTGAAGCAGGCACTATTAAAACTTGGCTGGCCGGCTGAAGATTTTGCTGGGTATGTAGATGGCGAGCATCATGAAATTGATTTAGTTCAAGATGGGTGGAGCATTAGAAAATACCAAGAGCTTGCAGCTGAAGGCTTCTGGCACGGTGGCTCAGGTGTTGTTGTGCTCCCCTGCGGAGCCGGAAAAACAATTGTTGGCGCTGCTGCAATGGCACATGCCAAAGCAACAACTTTAATTCTTGTTACAAATACTATTGCTGCAAGACAGTGGCGCGACGAATTATTAAAGCGAACCACATTGCATGAAGATGAAATCGGAGAATATTCTGGCTCAAAGAAAGAGATTCGTCCGGTAACAATTGCTACCTATCAAGTGATGACAACTCGCAAGCAGGGCGTTTATGCCCATTTAGATCTATTTGATGCCATCGACTGGGGCCTAATTATTTACGATGAAGTCCATTTGCTACCAGCGCCAATCTTTAGATTCACCGCAGATATTCAATCTCGCAGACGACTTGGTCTAACTGCAACCCTAGTTCGTGAAGATGGAATGGAGGGTGAAGTATTTTCCCTCATTGGACCGAAGCGTTATGACGTTCCATGGAAAGAAATTGAAGCACAAGGTTATATTGCGCCCGCTGATTGCATTGAAGTTCGGGTTAATTTAACTGAAGAAGAACGCCTCAATTATGCGACTGCTGAACCAGAAGATCGTTACCGTTTCTGTTCAACAACAGCCACAAAGCGCAAAGTTGCAATTGCTCTTGCAAAACAGCATAGCAACGAGCAAGTTTTAATTATTGGACAATACATTGACCAACTTGATGCGCTTAGCGCTGAACTTGGTGTGCCCTTGATTAAAGGCGATACTCCGATAAAAGAGCGGGAGCGCCTATTTAATTTATATCGCACCGGTGAAATTAAGTGTCTGGTTGTATCTAAGGTAGCTAACTTCTCGATTGATCTACCAGATGCAACAATTGCAATTCAGGTTTCAGGAACTTTTGGCTCTCGCCAAGAAGAAGCGCAACGACTTGGTCGAATTCTGCGACCAAAATCAGATGGTAGAACTGCGAGATTTTATTCAATAGTTGCCCGCGATACTGTTGATCAAGATTTTGCTCAGAACCGTCAAAGATTCCTAGCCGAACAAGGATATGCCTATGGAATTATTGATGCGGATGAAGTCCTAAGCGCTAATCCAGATTAAAGTTTAGAAAGCGCTAATCTAAATCGTTCTGGATCTACTCTAAAGAAATCATGTGGTTCATTATTAATTAGGATAACTGGAACTTGCTCGCCATATTTTTTTTCTAGCTCGGCGTTTCCATCAATCAATATTTTTGTTATTTGAAAATCTAGCTCGTTACGCATTTGCTCTAAAACGCCTAAGGCAACTTCACAAAGGTGGCAATTGCTCCGCGAATAAATGCTGACTTCAATCATTAATGGATTCTAGAACTACTGTGAGACTTCTGTGCCAATTGTCAGCCTTTTTAGAGATTGGCGGTGGTATCCGAAGGGCGCTACTGCTAGCGTTTTGCCTATGCGTGCCAGATATCTTCTACTAATTGCGGCACTATTTGGCAGCGTTTTAGTTGCTCCTGCATCTGCGCTACCAAACACAGTTAAATCTATTGATGCACCTTGGGTTTATTTCTATGCCGATAGTTCTACGGCGAAGCAAATTGCTAAAGAGCCGATTCCTAGAACTTATTCGGTTGATAAGGCGCTACTCAAAAGTTCTTTCAAAGTGGACTTTACAAATACCCCAGGGATTTACCAACCAGCAATCAATGCAGCGGTTGATGTCTGGTCTCAGAATTTCACCTCTCAAGTTCCAGTAAAGATTAAAGTTCTTTGGGAGCGCCAATCAAATTCCGGAATCCTGGCTTCGGCAGCGCCTGGAAAATTTCATACTAATTTTAAGAATATTCCTGATAGCGAGCTTTGGTATGCCTCTGCACTTGCAGATTCACTTGCTGGTGAAGATATTGAACCGACAATTCCAGAAATCACAATCAGAATAAATTCAACCAATGGTCCGATGCTTTATCTCGGGACTGATGGAAAATGTCCAAGTAATAAATATGATTTAGTATCAATGATCTTGCATGAAATGGGACATGGACTTGGCTTCTTATCCAATGCCGATTACGACGAACTTTATGGTTATGGAAGCATTCAACAACCAACACCATTTGATGCATATGCCCAACTTCCTGATGGTCGTCGACTAATGGATCTTGATTCACCTTCTATTGAATTAGGCCAAGCGTTAACCGAGCCACTTGTCTGGTCGGGCGCTAATGCGATCCGCGCAAATAATGGAATCAAGCCACTTCTATATACGCCCTCACCATACGAAGGTGGTTCATCGTTAAGTCATCTGGATGAAGCTACCTTTGCAAATAGCGCACGCGATGCTGTGATGACTCCAAATCTAAAATTCGGTGAAGTCTTCCATTTACCAGGACCACTTCTAATTGCCATGTTTGAAGATTTAATGGCGAAACCACCCGTCGGTATTCCCTTTGGAATTCCAACAGT
>CANLTP010000059.1 GCA_947494085.1 Actinomycetota bacterium
ACCACAACAAGCGCTTGAACTACTTCTTGAGAAGATGAAGGGCACAAAGTCGAATGTGGAGTTCTTGATGCAAATCCAGAAGACCACAACTTCTGAAGGTGGCACTTCAACGAACGGAAGCTGAACCTAAATTTCAGGGGATTTCAGAAAAGCGGCCCGTTCGGGCTATCCTTCAACCTCGCTGGTTCACGGTTAATTACCGATCCAGCCAAACCTAGGAGATAAAAATGAAGAACGAGATTCACCCAAACTATTTAGAGACCACGGTTACATGTGGTTGCGGTGAAGTATTCACAACCCGCAGCACAAAAGAATCAGGTTCAATCTACGTCGAAGTTTGTTCAGTTTGCCACCCGTTCTACACCGGCAAGCAACGTATTCTCGATACTGGTGGCCGCGTAGCTAAGTTCGAAAAGCGCTTCGGAGCATCAACAACTAACTAGCTTTCTTAAGAGACCGCAGTGTGTTCACTAAATGTGAATACGTGCGGTCTTTTTTATTTCTTGTTCGAATATTATTTTAAGAAGTAACTTTTAAGAAGTAACTAAGAGAATTGGAGGAAGTGAAATGGCAGCAGCAACTACACCTGATCGTTTTGCATCCGTCCATGCCCTTTTAGCGGAATACGATGTTTTAGAGAGAGAGATGGCTGATCCATCAATTCACTCCGATCAAGGCAAGGCGCGACAACTTGGCAAACGTTACGCCGCTATTGGTCCAGTGATTGCGGGATACCGAGCTTGGAAATCTGCGACCGAAGATTTAGCCGCAGGTAAAGAGATGGCTGCAGATGATGCAGATTTCGCATCTGAGATTCCTGCTTTAGAAGCTAAGTTACAAGAAACTGAAACCGCACTTGAAGAATTGTTATTGCCACGTGATCCCAATGATGATCGCGATGTTATTTTGGAAATTAAAGCAGGAGCAGGTGGCGATGAATCTGCGCTATTTGCCGGCGATTTATTGCGCATGTATCAAAGGTTTGCTGAACGCCAAGGTTGGAAGACCGAGATTATTGATTATGCCGACTCTGAAATGGGCGGTTATAAAGAAATTTCCATGGCAGTTAAATCAAAGGGAATTGCTGAGCCAGGTAAGTCGCCTTATGCGAAGTTAAAATTCGAAGGTGGCGTGCACCGCGTTCAACGTGTTCCAGAAACTGAATCACAAGGCCGAATTCATACTTCTGCTGCAGGTGTCCTAATTTTGGCCGAAGCTGATGAAGTAGATATTGAAGTTCGTCAACAAGATTTACGTATCGATGTTTATCGCTCATCCGGGCCTGGTGGTCAATCTGTAAACACAACAGACTCAGCGGTTCGTATTACTCATATTCCAACTGGCGTTGTTGTTTCCTGTCAGAACGAGAAATCACAGTTACAGAATAAAGAATCTGCAATGCGAATCTTGCGCGCTAGATTATTGGCACATGCCCAAGAACAAGCAGATGCCCAGGCGATGGCCGAACGTAAATCCCAGGTCCGAACTGTCGATAGATCAGAGCGAATTCGCACCTACAACTTTCCAGAAAACCGGTTGAGTGATCACCGCGTTAACTTCAAATCTAATAACTTAGATGCGGTATTGAACGGGGATTTAGATCCAGTAATCGAAGCGCTGCTTGAAGCAGACAAGACTGCGAAATTGGCTTCAGGTGATCGTTAAAGATTTATTGAAGTTGGGCAAAGACCAACTTGCTACGAAAAACATTGCACCGGTCGAAGCCGAGCTCTTGTTGGCACATGCTCTTGGCATTAATCGCATGGAACTCCATGGTCGAGTAATTGAATTAACTAATGAGCAAGCAAGTGAAACTTCAGAAATTTATAACCAAGCAATCGCAGAGCGCCTTACTGGCAAACCAACCCAATATATAGTCGGCAGCGCACCATTTAGATATTTAGAATACGAAGTTGGACCTGGGGTTTTGATTCCACGACCAGAAACTGAAAGTTTGGTTGACGAAGTTCTCCATCAGTTAAACACCTTTGCCGATCCAGTGAGCTTGGTAGATCTTGGTTCAGGGACTGGTGCAATCGCAATTTCAATTGCATCTGAAACCGCTGGAAAGAAAATTGTTCATGTAGTCGCAGTCGAAAAATCAAAAGAGGCAATCGTCTGGTTGCAGAAAAACATTGCAAAGCATGATGTAAGTGTCCGAGTAATAGAAGAAGATGTTGCAACCGCACTCGAAGGAATTAAGTGCGATGTTGTTGTAGCAAATCCACCATATCTTCCAGATGGTGCGCAGATTCCACAGGAATTGAATTTCGAACCGACCCAAGCACTATTTGGGGGACCGGCTAACGGGATGGCAGCTCCACTTATATTTATCGCAGCATCAGCTCGGTTGCTAAAGCCTGGTGGTCTCTTGGCTATCGAACATAACGAATTGCAGGGTCCGCTAATTGCCAGCGAACTAGCGCAAGATTTCGAAAGCATTGCGTTGCACCGGGATTTAACGGATCGGCCAAGGTTTACAACTGCGCGCCGGAAATTCTAGAGAGGCATTACTCTTTACCAATGAGTGCAACTACATTCCAGGCTTCTACATTCCAGGCAATAGATCCGACAACCGGGTCGGCTTTTGGTGACCAGATTGCTGAGATGTCAGCATCGGATGTGTCAGGTCTAATTTCTAAAGCAGTTGCGACAAAATCTGCATTCGCAGCAACAACCCCTAAAGAACGAGCCGCAGCGCTTCGTGCAATTGGCGAATCCATTGAAGCATCCCGCGAAAAACTTATTGAAATAACAATGCGCGAAACTGCGCTACCAAATGGTCGGTTAACCGGTGAACTTTCTCGAACAGTTTTTCAACTAGAACAATTTGCAAAGTTAGTTGAGTCAGGTGCGCACTATCAAGCGATTATTGATCGCCCAGATGCAAATTGGATACCTGCCCCACGTCCAGATATTCGCAAGGCAAACCAAGCGCTAGGTGTTGCTGGAATATTTGCAGCAAGCAACTTTCCATTTGCATTCTCTGTAATCGGTGGCGATAGCGCATCTGCTCTTGCTGCAGGTTGCCCAGTTGTAGTTAAAGCGCATCCTTCACATCCAAATACTTGTCGCGCAATGCATGCAGCTGTTACAGCCGGACTTAAAAAAGTTGGCCTTTCACCTGACATTTTTGCTTTAGTAGAAGGAACAAATCCAGAGATCACACATTGGATTGCAAGCCATCCAGATATCACTGCGATTGGATTTACTGGTTCTGGAAAAGTTGGAAAAATTCTGATGGAAATCAGCGCAAAGCGCGAAGTCCCAATTCCGGTTTATGCCGAGATGGGAAGTTTGAACCCAGTATTTTTCTCACCAAAGGTTCTTGCTGAAAAGGCGGCAGATCTTGCAAAGGCCACAATAGATTCTGCGACTCTGGGCTCTGGTCAGTTCTGCACAAAGCCAGGAATCTTAATTGTGCCAACAGGAACTGAAGGCGATGCATTTATTGCTGAAATCGAAAGTTATTTAGCGACTATTGCAGTTGCACCGCTTTTGAATAAGGGAATTGCTGATCGATATACATCTGCGATAGTTGAACTTGCAAAGAGTTCATCGCTTAAAACATTTGCGGGAAAGCAAACCGATGGTGGATTTGGCGTAACTCCAACAGTGTTTGTTGTTGATTGGGCAGATGCGTTCAAGAATAAAGAGTTACTAGAAGAGCACTTTGGTCCAACTACCGTAATTATTCGTGCGGATTTCGCTAAGTTCTTGGATGTAGCTGGAAAACTTGAAGGTCAATTGACTGCAAGTCTTCACGCAGTCGCCGGTGAAGATGTGGCAAAACTTGTTGAAGCGTTGAGCCAGATTGCTGGTCGCGTAATCATGAATGGTTTCCCAACTGCTGTTGCCGTTACTGCTGCGATGCAACACGGTGGTCAATTCCCGTCATCATCAAGCCACACAACATCCGTTGGGCTCGATGCTATTTACCGCTTCTTGCGTCCAGTTGCTTATCAGAACTTTATCGATGATTTACTTCCACCAGTCTTACAAGAATCTAATCCACTAGGAATTAATCGGGTGATCAATGGCTGATTTATCTAAAGCACTTGCTGCTGCAACAAGTGCGATAAATACTGAAATAGCTGCGCTCAATAACTTTGCTAAAACCTTAGAAGCAAATCTAAAGCCAGCGCTAGAAATTATTATTGAATCCAAAGGCCATGTTGTAATAACCGGTCTCGGTAAATCTGGCCTTGTTGGCGCAAAGATTGCAGCAACTCTTTCAAGCACTGGAACTCCCTCATTCTTCTTACATTCAGCTGACGCACTTCACGGTGATTCTGGTGCTCTTACGCCCGGCGATATTCTGATTGCTATCTCAAATTCAGGTGAGACAGCAGAAGTAAATGCAATTGCAAAAATGGCAAAGGGTTGGGGAAATTCAGTGATTGCTATTACCAAGGATTCCAATTCAAGCCTGGCAAAGAGTTCAGATGCAGTAATCAGTATCGCTTTTGATAAAGAAGCAGATCCACTAAATCTTGCGCCAACAACTTCAACAACACTAACAATTGCTGCTGGCGATGCACTTGCATCAGCGCTTATGGCACATCGTGGATTTTCTTCACAAGATTTTGGAAAACGTCATCCCGGTGGTGCACTCGGTAAGGCCACAAATTAGTGATGTCAGATAGTTCAAAAAATCCACGAGTAACAACGCTCGGAAGTTTCATGATGGATTTGGTTGCTTACACGCCAAGACGTCCAAAGAGCGGTGAGACGCTTCGCGGAGATAGTTTTTCAATCGCACTTGGTGGCAAAGGTTTCAACCAAGCAATTGCTGCAGGCCGCGCAGGTGCCCAAAGTGCAATGCTCGGAAATCTTGGAACCGATGGTTTTGGTGATGACTTCATGAAAGCTTTCGGCGATGAAGGAGTTAACTCAAATGACATTGAGAGAAGTGCCGATCTTGGGACTGGCGTTGGTCACATTTCGGTGCAGACAAGTGATGGCGATAATTCAATTATTATCATTCCGCAATCAAATGATTTAGGCGATGCCAATTATATTTCCCGGCATGCAAAAACAATCACCGAGTCTGATGTGTTGCTTCTCCAACTTGAACTTCCAACCGATGGAAATTTAGCTGCCGCGAAGTTAGCAAAAGCTAATGGCGTCACAGTTGTATTAACTCCCGCACCAGTTGCACCATTAATTGGCTGGGAAGGTTTAGTTGATGTCGTTGTTCCAAATGAAGGCGAAGCCGCAGAGTTAACTGGAATTGAAGGCGATGTGGCAAAGCAGGCGCAAGCGCTAACCAAATTACTTGGCTGCAAGAACGTTGTAATAACACTTGGACCCAAGGGTGCATTCGTTACTGATGGCGAGAGATCAGAAACTATTTCGGCGCCAAAAGTTACTGCAATCGACACTATCGGAGCCGGTGACACGATGTGCGCAAATCTTGCAACTCGTTTCGCGGCCGGTGATGACATCTTTACGGCAACCCGCTTCGGCGTTTATGCTGCGACTCTTAAAGTAACTCGCAAGGGTGCGGCGATGGCATCGCCAACACCGAGCGAAGTGCAAAAATTTATCTCAGAGAACAACTAGCTAAAACAAATCTAAACAAGGAGCGAAAATGAAATACACTGGAATAATTAATCGCGATATCTCAGCAATGGTTGCGCGCACAGGTCACTTCGATCGCATCGTTGTTTCAGATGCTGGTTTCCCAGTTCCAGCAGGTGTTCCTTGCATCGATCTTTCGATGGGGCCAAACCTGCCAAAAGTTGTTGATGTTTTGAAGATGCTGACACTCGAACTTCCAATCGAGCAATTCTGGTTTGCTAGCGAGATTCAACCAAGCGCTGATGGCCGCGCAAAAGAACTTTCGGCAATCATGACAAAGGCTGAATGTATTCCACTGCCACATGCCGAATTTAAGAAGCTTGCTTACGGCGCTGTTGGTGTTATTCGCACCGGCGATTACCTTGCATGGGGCAACGTAATGATCGCCTCTGGCGTTGCTTACTAATAGTTTTTGAAGTGGTTCGTAATTGAACCAATTCCTTCAATACCAGTCTTAACTACTTCGCCACCCTTTAGGTATTTCTCTGGCTTAAAGCCCATGCCAACACCTTGTGGTGTTCCAGAGTTAATGATGTCGCCAGCATGAAGTTCCATAACTTGTGACAGATACCAGACGCAGTAATTGATATCGAAGATCATGTCACTGGTATTTGAATCTTGACGAGATTCGCCATCAACTGT
>CANLTP010000060.1 GCA_947494085.1 Actinomycetota bacterium
CATCAAATTCATTGGCCAAGAATATCGTTCAGTTTCACCTCTTGAACCAACTGGGAGTAGCGTTCTATGCGTGGTTTCCATCACCCCGAATTTCCAATCCGAGCCCCGTCTCCATGAGGCTGCTCGGATAGCGCTGCCCCATATTTTTGAGGCGGCTTGGCCAGATCCAGCAAAACTTGGAATCGATTCTAAGAGTGCTGCCCTTCTTTTAAATGAAGCCAGAGAAACTTTTGCAAGTCATCTGGGAATTCGCAGTGATGAAGTCAACTTTCTGGGCGAGCCCAATCTTGGTTTCCACCTAGGACTGAGCGGCTTGATGTCTGAAAAGAAGAGATTGGTCTACAGCAATGTGGACCGGATGGAAATTTTCGCCGTTTCAGAGAACCACTCATCCGAAATGCTGTCAGTTTCGAAAACTGGCCAGATTGATTTCTCTGGTTTAACGGCTAGCGATGTTGTTTCACTTCAACTCTGCAACCGAGAAACTGGGATTATCCAAAGTGGGCGTCCTGAAAATGTTTCTGGTTTATTCATCGATGCAACCACATCTGGAACTCGAATCGCATTGCCTGAAAACTGGAGCACTGCGCTCTGGGATTCAACTACTTGGGCCGGCCCAAGTGGAATCGGAGTGTTTGCAGTTTCAAAGGGCGCGGATTGGAAGAATCCGCTCCCCCATCTAGATGGACGAATAAATCCAGGACCGACCTCACTTCCCTTAATTGTGGCTAGCGCATTAGCAATCGACAGTTGGGTCGCGGATGAGAAGAATCTTGCAGCCAAAATTGCAGCAATTAATAGTGATATCAGAAATTACATTTCATCGAATATTCCAGATTCAGATTTCGCACCGGGCGGCGCCGACCACTTAATTAGCGCCTCGTTTTTATATGTAAATGCTGAGCAGTTGGTAACAGCGCTTGCTGATAAAGGTTATTCCGTTGATTCAGGATCGGCCTGCAGCGCTGCCAATATGCAGCCAAGCCATGTTCTATCGGCACTAGGTTTGCTGACCCAGGGAAATATTCGATTAACTATTCATCACGCAACAACATTCGATGACGTGAAAGCTTTCCTAGAAATTTTGTCTCAAACTGTCACTGAATGCCGCGGTGCAAAATGATCGTAGATTGCCTAGGGAAACGGTGTCCACTGCCAATTATCGAATTAGCAAAGGCGCTAGCCGATAAGCCAATTGGTTTTACAGTTACACTTCTAAGCGATGATCCAGCCTCAGCACCTGATTTAATTGCTTGGGCGCGTATGACTGGAAATGCTGCAGAAGCTGGCGAACTAAACACTTTCCAAATAACTAAATTAACCGACTAATCGTGGTTCGAGCTTCCCACTAACTTCACCAGCTGCATCTTGCCCGTAAGCGGCAGCGAATCTTTCGATAAATTCATTCTTTGTAAATTTATATTCTTGGGTTCCTTTAATTTCGATACAGAAAGTCGCAAGCATTGACCCGATCTGGGCACATCGTTCGTGGTTCAATCCCCAAGCAAGCCCCGCAACAAATCCAGCACGGAAGCAATCACCAACACCGGTTGGATCAATCTTCATCTTCTCTTTTGGAACTCCGACTGTTATTGGATCCTTACCATGTTCTTCAACTCTCGCGCCATCAGATCCGAGGGTGATTACGCGAACCGCAACCTTGCTGAAAATTTCCGCATCGCTCCATCCAGTTTTTTGGATAGTGAGCGCAAGTTCGTATTCATTTAAGAAGAGATACTGCGCGCCTTCAATTAGTAACTTAATTGCTTCGCCATCCATACGCGCTAGTTGCTGTGACGGGTCAGCGGCAAATGGAATTCCCATATCTCGCGCGCTCTGACTGTGGCTTAGCATCGCATCTGGATCGTCGGGTGAAATTATTAGCAAGTCGAATTTTCCAGTTTTTTCAATAACTGGTGCTAGTTCTATTTCACGGGCTTCACTCATTGCTCCGGGAAAGAATGATGCAATCTGGTTCAGCTCTTGATCAGTTGTCACCATAAAGGATGCGGTTAAAAGTTCCTTTGAAATCTTTACATGAGTTGTATCAACGCCATGTCTGGTCAACCAAGAATCGTAATCAGCCCAGTCAGTTCCGACGGCAGCAATTAAATAAGGATTCAATCCCAGAGCGCCGATTCCGAATGCAATATTTGCGGCGGTGCCACCACGTCGAATATCTAAACCATCAACCAAAAAGGAGAGTGAAACTTTATCTAGAGATCCCGCAACTAAAGAGTCGGTGAACTTTCCCGGAAATGTCATCAAATGATCGCGCCCGACAGAGCCAGCGCAGGCAATTTTCATAACTTTTAAATTAACTGTTTAGTTAGTTAAAAGAATCGCCGCAGGCACATGAACCCGCAGCATTTGGATTATCAATTGTGAATCCTTGTTTTTCAATTGTGTCTACGAAGTCAATTGAAGCACCCATCAAATAAGGAGTACTCATCTTGTCTGTAACGACACTGACTGCACCAAACTTCGTAACGGTGTCGCCATCAAGTGTGCGATCATCAAAATAGAGTTGGTATTTCAGTCCAGAACATCCACCAGGTTGAACGGCAACGCGCAGACTTAGGTCATCGCGGCCTTCTTGAGTTAGAAGCGCAGCAACCTTTGAAGCGGCTACATCAGTAAGGGCAATTCCGGTTGTTCCGGTAGCTGGCGCGCCAGTAATTGTTACCTCTTGTGAAGTCTCAGTGCTCATCGTTCTCCTAATTTAAATTCGTGTATAGGTAAAGGCTACTCCATAATGTCCCTATGGGCTCATCAAGACTTTCCGAATTGCTCTTACTCGGCCAAGGTGCCGATCCGAAGAGCGAACGCGGAGTCTCCTGTGATGGCGAGCTTCCTGCAGCAAGTGACCCACAATTAGTAGAGCGAGCAAGGGTTGCAAGGGCTGCCCTCGGAGATCGTGCGATGGTGCTGGGCCACCACTATCAGCGGGATGAAGTTATCCAATTTGCTGACATAACTGGCGATTCATTCAAATTAGCCCAGGCTGCACAATCCAATACTTCTGCGGAGTTTATATTTTTCTGTGGCGTGCACTTCATGGCGGAAAGCGCTGACATTCTCACATCGAAAGATCAAAAGATAATTCTTCCTGACCTGGCGGCCGGTTGTTCAATGGCCGATATGGCAACTGCAAAACAAGTTGATGATTGTTGGAAGGCGCTCGAAAAAGTTGGTGTTGCAAATAGGACAACTCCTATTACTTACATGAATTCATCGGCTGCAATTAAATCTTTTACTGGAAAAAATGGTGGCGCCGTCTGCACCTCTTCTAATGCGATGCGCGCGATGAACTGGGCCTTTGAAAAGGGCGAGAAAGTTCTATTTCTGCCTGACCAACATTTGGGCCGGAATACCGCCATCTTGAATTTAGGTTTAAAGCTTGAAGATTGTGTTCTCTGGAATCCTTGGAAACCAAATGGTGGACTAACTGATTCCCAAATAATTAATGCGAAGGTAATTTTGTGGCGCGGACATTGTTCCGTTCATGGAAGATTCTCCGTAGAAAACATAGACCAGATGCGAGCAAAGGTTCCTGGAATTCAAATTTTGGTCCACCCGGAATGTCAGCATGAAGTTGTTTCTAACGCTGATGTTGTTGGCAGCACTGAGATGATTATTAAAACCATCGAGAATTCTGCCCCTGGCAGTAAGTGGGCCGTTGGAACTGAGTTAAACCTGGTGCAACGCCTGGCAAATAGATTTTCAGATCGCGAAGTTCACTTCTTGGATAAAACAGTCTGTTATTGCTCAACCATGAACCGGATTGACCTGCCCCACCTAGTTTGGGCGATGGAATCCTTGGTATCTGGTCGGTTAGTCAATCAAATCTCAGTCGACTCAGAGACTTCAAGTAACGCAAAAGTTGCGCTTGAGCGAATGCTCGCCCTACCGTAGTGACATGACAAAAGCCGAAGATAAGAATCCAGATAAAAAAGGTAAGGCAACTCCAAAGCGAAAAGATGCTGTTGCAGCTACAAAAGTAAATTCAATTACTTCTCCTGTAACTAAAGCTGATCGCTCAAAGAATCGCGAAGCTCTAAAGGCCTCTCGCGCAGCAGCGAGAGCCGCTTACATGCGTGGCGATGAAAATGCGCTACCCGCTCGCGATCGCGGACCGGTAAAGAGATTTGTTCGTGACTATGTAGATTCTCGTCGTTCGCTCGGTGAATATTTCTTGCCACTTATGATCTTTGTATTAGCGTTAACGCTTATCCCATCTGTCGAAATCAGATTTATTGCAATTATTTTCATGTATGGCGCAATGCTCTATTCGGTTGTTTATGGTTTTTTCGTGAGCAAAAAGATTAAACAGATTGTTGCCGAAAGATTCCCTGGCGAATCTGCAAAGGGTCTAGGAATGTATGGCTGGTTGCGCTCCACTCAAATGCGTAAATTGCGCGCACCTGCTCCACAGAAAAAACTCGGTGATAAGGTCTAAATAAGTTTAAATAAGTCTAATTAAGCTCTTGGATTTGGGCTCTCTGTTCGTTCCGGACTAGTTTCAGGAATCGAACCGAGGGCTTTATCTATTTCTGCAAGAACTTGTGGTGAAAGCTTTACGCCTGACGCTTTAACATTTTCCTTAACCTGTGATGGTTTTGAGGCTCCCATAATTACCGAAGACACATTTGGATTTGCCAGCGCCCAAGCAAGTGCGAGCTGTGACATCGTTAAATCTAAATTGGCAGCAATCGGCTTCAACTGTTGAACCGCAGCAAGGACCTCATCGCGCATCCATCGGGAAATCATTTCGGCGCCACTCTTCTTATCTGTCGCCCTTGAACCTGAAGGCGCCTTCTTTCCCGGTAGATATTTACCAGTCAAAACGCCCTGGGCAACTGGCGACCAAACTATTTGGCCGATGCCCTCTGCAACACAAAGTGGAAGAACCTTGGCTTCAATAACTCGCCAGAGCATCGAGTATTGAGGCTGACTTGATACGAAGCGATCAAAGCCATTTGCCTTCTGGATTTTGATTGCATCGCCTATCTGCGCCGCTGTCCACTCTGAAAAACCAATGTAGTTAACTTTCCCTTGACGAATGAGATCATCAAAAGCACGTAGTGATTCTTCTAGTGGGGTCTCATAATCAAAGCGATGCATCTGATACAGATCGATATGGTCTGTGTTCAACCGCTTCAAAGAGGCATTTACTGATTCCATAATATGTTTGCGGGAAAGTCCACGATCATTCTTGCCTGGTCCAGTTGGCCAATAAACTTTTGTAAATAATTCATAGCTCTCGCGCTTCACACCTTTAAGTGCTTTACCGAGAACGCTCTCAGCTTTCGTCCCAGCGTAGACATCAGCAGTATCAAAAGTTGTTATTCCGACATCCAAAGCAGCGTGAACGCATTTAATCGCTGCATCTTGTTCAACTTGCAAGCCGTGCGTGACCCAGTTTCCATATGCGATTTCTGAGACATACATTCCTGACGAGCCAAGGCGGCGATATTCCATGATAAGAGCGTATAAGAGCGTAGTGTCCTTTTCTGCCAAATTTGCCGCCAAACGGGCAATGACCATCGGACTCGCCTATGCGATTGGCAGGCGTTCTGGCAAAAAGCAATGAAGTAGTGCTAATTTTGCGCCGCTGAGATAAGCAATCTGCTTTTTTCAGTAGTAGTGCGTTTAGCGAAGTCCGGTGAAACCCCGGCGCTGTCCCGCAACTGTAGAGATTTAATTGAAAGTTATTTAAATTAACTTTGAAGCTAAATCCGAGCCAGGTCGCCTAACACGCTATTGATGTATCCGACCTCGGAGGAAGGTCGGGCTTCTAGAGAATTTATTTTTCTTTATTGCCCAAACTTCCTCCCTCAAAAACTCTTGAGGGAGATTTTTTATGTTCAAAGTTAGAAAAGTTTTAAAGACCCTTGCCATATTTACGGTAGTGGTTTCGCTTCTTACAATAAATCCAGCACAGGCTGCTTCCAACATACCTAAGCGGATTATTTCGCTTTCACCAAGTGCTACTGAAATTCTTTATGCAATTGGTTCAGGTAAGCAAGTAATAGCCGTTGATGACCTTTCAAATTATCCGAGCGAAGCTCCGATGACCAAATTATCTGCGTTTAATCCAAATGTTGAAGCCATCTTAAATTACAAGCCAGACTTAATTATTTTGAATG
>CANLTP010000061.1 GCA_947494085.1 Actinomycetota bacterium
CTTTTGTAATTCCAGCAGTTGATGGATCCGAACTACTCGGAACCGCAAATGGTCCGGTTCGTAGATTGCCGGATGGCTCAATCAAAAACTTGCCAACTCGTTTTGATGCTGATGGTGTTAATGCAACGTTTCCTAATCGTTGGAACGATGCAAAGGTTGCACCAGATGGCCATTTATTTTTAGGAAGCATGCCCTTTGATTGGGCGCAGAGTCCAAATGCATGTGGTCTGTATCGATTAGATAAAAACGGCAAAGAGCTAACTCGAGTTCTAGATGGCGTCTGGCTCAGTAACGGACTTGCTTGGTCTAAAGATGGCAAGACTATGTTTTATATCGACACCATGGCTAAATCGATCGACACCTTTGATTATGCAGATGGCCAACTTTCAAATCGCAAGGTGCGCTGGCGCATAACGGATGATTCGCAAGGTTTGCCAGATGGCATGTGTATCGATGCCGAAGATGGAATTTGGGTCGCATTCTGGAGCGGTTCTTGTCTTCGCCGCTTCGATAAAGATTTCAACATTACCGATGTAATTGAGATGCCAGTTCCGATGGTGACAAGTTGTGCATTTGTTGGACCAGATTTTAAACAAATGGTTATTACATCTGCACATGATGGGGTAGCTAACCCAGGTAAAGACTGGGGCAAGACTTATATCTGCACTCCTAAAGTTCCTGGCGTCGCACCAACATTATTTCCAAATTAATTAATATCTAACTAACCACAGCTAATCACAAATAAGAAGGAATGAAATGACTGAATCAAGCACCTGGCCATCTACTCGCGATCCCCAAGGCCCAATGAAGAAATCAATTTCACTCCTTGCAAAGCAGAAGATTCAAACTGGCGATGCTGACGCTCTTCCAGAATCAACAAAGCGTTTCGCTGATGGTTCCCGTTGGAAGATTGAGATTCCATCTGTTGAAGGCCCAGCTGCATTTAAAGTTGTTCTAGAGGAAGCAAAGAAGCATAAGTTGCCGGTGGCTCGTATTTCACAGGGCTCTGGAATCATGATGCTGACCGATGCTGAAATCAAAGAGATGGTTGCAATCGGTAAGTCTGAAAATATTGAAGTCTGTTTATTCGTCGGCCCACGTGCATCATGGGATATCGGAAAGCAAGTTCTCTCATCCGCTGGTGGTGTTGCAAATCCAACACTTCGCGGCGCAGATCAACTTCGTTTTGCAGTTGAAGATGTTCTACATGGCGCAGATCTTGGTCTCCGCTCAATTTTGGTTGGCGACATGGGATTACTAAATGTTTTAGGCGAAGCTAAACGCAATGGCGATCTGCCAAGTGACTTCATTCTCAAAACTTCTGTTGCCATGCCTTGTAATAATCCAGCAACTGCAGCTCTCATGGTTTCAATGGGTGCATCGACACTTAACCTCGCAACAGATTTATCACTGCAACAGATTGCAGCAATTCGCGCGCAAGTAGATGTCCCAGTAGATGTTTATGTTGAAGGTCCAGATGATTTTGGTGGTCCAGTTCGTCATTATGAAGTTCCAGATCTAGTTCGGGTTGCTGCTCCAATTTACTTGAAGTTCACAGTGCGAAATTCTCCAGGACTTTATCCATCCGGAACTCATATCCAAGGAGTTGTTGAATCAACTGCTCGCGAACGTGTGCGTCGTGCCGCAATCGGTTATTCAATGCTTACTCGCTATGGTTTCGAAAAATAAGCGATGCCTAGCCTTTTAATCTTCGGATCAACCGGAACTCTTGGCGGTGCAATTCTCGATAAGTATCGCGCTGAAAAATGGGATGTAACCTGCGCGGTCCGCAAAGTTGTCAACGATTGCGATATTCAATTGCCACTGACTTCAGCAATTCTTGCCAGTAAAAAGTTTGATGCTGTTGTTTTTGCTCAAGGCGCCAATGTAAATGGCTCTGCCATGCAGACCGGAACTAAAGAGTTAAACGAACTATTTGAGGCGAATGTAACTGTGATTGCTGAAAGCGTTTCGACACTTATGGGTGCAAATGCAATCAATGAAAGTGGCCGAGTAGTTATCTTGAGCTCGCTCTGGGAGCAGTTCACTCGTCAAGAAAAATTCGCTTATTCAGTTACCAAGGCGGCAGTTGGTGGCCTAGTTCGTTCACTAGCCGTTGATCTAGGTCGTCAGAAGAAGATTCTGGTTAACGGAATTCTTCCCGGCATCATCAATAGCCCAATGGTTGCGCGTACGCTTTCACCAGAACAAATCGCAAATGTGGTCAGCCAAACCCCGGTTGGCGATCTTGCTACTCCGGTTGATGTTGCAAACAGTGTTTATATGTTTGGCTCAAATCTAAATACTGGAATCTCAGGACAGAGCATCTTTGTTGATCGCGGATTTTCAGTCGCAAGAACAATTTAATATTCATGGCGAAAGATCTTCTAGATGAAACCACGGTTGTCGCATATTTAACTAACCGCGGAATGATCAGTGGCCCAGCAGAAGTTGAGGAGTTGACTGGCGGAGTTTCAAATGTAGTTCTCGCAGTTAAAGCTGGAGCGAAAGATTTTGTTCTAAAGCAGGCCCTGCCGCAATTAAAAGTTGCAGCGGTTTGGAAGGCAGATCAACGCCGCGCAATTGTTGAAGCCAATGGCATGAAACTCCTTCATTCAATTACTCCAGATAGCGTTCCAGATTTAGTTGATTTCGATCCCGAAGAATTTACATTAACCATGGAGCGCCTGCCCCGCGAGTGCACAGTTTGGAAGAGCGATCTACTTGATGGCGTAATCAAACCGAGTATTGGTGCCGATTTAGGAAGCATCCTTGCAACCTGGCACAACTTCGGCGCAGATAACAAAGAAGCCCGCGATGCTTACATGGAGGATTCACTCTTCGATCAATTACGCGTAACACCGTTTTATCGTGCAGTCGCAAAGGTAAATCCTCCACTTGATGCTCGCATCCAAGAGTTAATCACCGAGATTTCAACTATGAAAATCACCTTGGTCCACGGGGATTTCTCCCCAAAGAACATAATGATTTCGGGCCGCGATAAACCAATCGTTCTAGATTTCGAAGTAATGCACACTGGTAATCCAGTCTTTGATCTCGGCTTTGTAAGTGCCCATCTGCTCTGCAAATACTTACGGACCGAGGATTTAGCACAACGCTCACTTCTTCGCGAAACCGCAATTTCATTTATAAATTCCTATGCCCAGACCTGCGATATTGAAGTCGCTAAATCACTTCCGTACCACGTTGCAGTGATAGCACTTGCCCGAGTCGAAGGTGTTTCACCAGTTAACTATCTAGAGACGGCCGGAAAGGCTAGAGTTCAAAGCGTGACCAAAGCAGCGCTTGCTAATCCGCAAATAACTTTCGAAGGTTTATTTGCATGAGCATCAAGAATTTAGTTGGCTACCAAGTTCTAGATTCCAGGGGACGTCCAACTGTTGCAGTAACTCTGACTATGTCAGATGGTTCAATTCATACTGCGCGGGTTCCATCTGGTGCATCTACTGGCGCCCATGAAGCAAAAGAGCTTCGCGATACCGATAGCAAATTAGCCGAGAAGTTTTATGGCGGAAAATCTGTTTACCAAGCCGTTGAAAATATTAATTCAGTTATCGCACCACGACTTAAAGGCCATCGCCCAATTCCACTTGCAACAGATGGCATTTTGGTCGAACTCGATCACACACCCGACCACCATCTTCTTGGAGCAAATGCACTTCTTGCAGTTTCACTTGCAGTTGCAAAAGCTGCGGCACATACTGCAGAACTTTCACTTGCCAGATTCTTCCAACCAGAAGGTAAATTACTTATTCCGATGCCGATGGTAAATATTCTCTCTGGTGGTGCCCATGCAAATCGCACAATGGATATTCAAGATGTTTTAGTTCTACCGAATGGTGCAACTTCATTTGCTGAAGCACTCTCTTGGATTGTTGCAATCCGCGAACTTGCCGCAAGCAAAGGTGCGAAGTCTGGTGCAATCACACATTTAATTGCTGATGAAGGTGGCCTGGGAATCGCATTCCCAACAATCGATCACGCTCTCGAATTCGTTACTGAATGCATAAGCGGTGTTGGACTTTCACCTGAGAAAGATGTCAGCCTGGCTATCGACGTCGCTTCAACTCAATTCTTTGATGGCACAAATTACAATTTAACCGCGCTAAACAAGAAGTTCTCCTCTGGCGAATTCATTTCATTTATCTCTAAATTAGTTTCAGAGCACCCAGTTCTTTCAATCGAAGATCCCTTTGCCGAAGATGATTGGCAATCTTGGACCCAATTCATGACGATGGCACCAGCAAAACTGCAGGTCCTTGGCGATGATTTATTCACAACGAATCTTGCTCGTCTGCAGCGCGGTATCGATGAGAAAAGTGCAAATGCAATTCTTATCAAGGCTAACCAGAATGGTTTAGTTACGTCGACCCAAAAAGTTCTAACAACTGCTAAAGCAAATAACTTCAAAACTGTTGTTTCTGCCCGAAGTGGTGAAACTGAAGATTCCTGGCTTGCAGATCTTGCAACCGGCTGGCGCGCATCCCAAATTAAAGTTGGTTCAACACATGGCGCAGATCGCACCGCAAAGTGGAATCGCTTGTTAGAACTTGAAGCTACTGAGAATTGCGAATTCGCTAAACCTTTTTAATGCGAGTGGCGAGGTATTCCGCTTCCGGAAGATCCGTTTAGGAAATCAAGATCGGCGCCAAGGTGCGCTTGTTGCACAGTCTCGTAATAAAGCTTTGACCAACCACGGATGTGCTTTGGTGCAGGTGCAACCCATGCAGCTTTGCGCTTTGCCATCTCCTCTTCGGATACAAGTAAATTAATTGAACGATTAGGAACATTGAGTTCAATCATGTCTCCACTTTTAACAAGAGCAAGTGGGCCACCGACCGCAGCTTCTGGTGAAGTGTGAAGCAGAACAGTTCCGTAAGCAGTTCCTGACATACGTGCATCAGAGATGCGAACCATGTCAGTGATTCCTTGTTCTAGAAGTTTTCTTGGAATTGGCATGTTTCCAACTTCAGGGAAACCTGGGAAACCGCGAGGACCAGCATGTTTCAAAACTAGGACAGTGTCTTTTGTAACGGGAAGATTCATATCTTCAGATGCGATTAAATAATCTTCAATCTCTTCGAAGACAAGTGCTTCACCAGTGTGAACCATAAGTTCTGGTGTCGCTGCTGAGACTTTTAGCACGCAACCATCTGGTGCAAGTGAACCCTTTAGAACAACGATGCCAGAGCCAGCTTTTTGGAAAGGCTTTGATAGCGGCGTGATCACATCTGCATTCCAAGATTCTGCTGTTGCAATATTTTCACCAACGGTCTTGCCAGATACTGTGATCTGATCAGTGTGCAGCATGCTTTCAATTTCCTTCATTACTACAGGAAGTCCGCCAGCATCGAAGAACTCTTCCATCAGATATTTACCTGATGGCATTAAGTTCACAAGGACTGGAACTTCGCGGGCAAGTGTGTCGAAATCATCTAGATCTAGTTTTACGCCGATTCGCCCAGCGATTGCAAGTAAGTGGACTACAGCATTGGTTGAACCACCAATTGCAGCATTAACTTTAATTGCGTTCTCAAATGCTTCACGGGTTAATACCTTTGAAAGAACTTGATCGTCATAAACCATCTGCACTATTCGGCGACCAGCTTCTTGCGAAGTTGAGAAGCGACGAGCATCTACTGCTGGGATTGCTGCGCTTCCTGGAAGTTGAACACCAAGTGCTTCGGTGACGCATGCCATTGTTGACGCGGTTCCCATGGTCATGCAAGAACCGTTTGAACGTGCAGAACAAGATTCCATTGCAAAAAATTCTTCGATACTTAATTTACCTGCGCGAATTTGTTCTGAATATTTCCAAACTGCAGTTCCAGAACCGAGAGTTTCACCTTTGTAGCGACCATTTAACATCGGTCCACCGGTGATCATTAAAGTTGGTAGATCTACAGATGCTGCGCCCATCAACATTCCTGGTGGCGTCTTATCGCAACCAGCAAGAAGAACAACGCCATCAAGTGGATTAGAACGAATTAGCTCTTCGGTCTCCATTGCGAGCAAGTTGCGCCATAACATTGTTGTTGG
>CANLTP010000062.1 GCA_947494085.1 Actinomycetota bacterium
TTGAAATCTAAGCCTTGGCTTCTGCCAGGCAGACGCGCAGATTACCAGCGAAGGGGCCTACTACTCAAACCCGAGATGTGATGGCAATAATCGCACGCTCTAGCGAGTGGATTGGATCGACCGCAGCGCCCTTGATATCAGCATCTGCTTGAGCCACCGCTACAACCGCCCCAGCCAAGGTTGATGGTGTCCATTTTGAAAGTTGTCTGCGAGCTTTATCAATCTGCCATGGTGCAAGTCCCAATGGGCCAGCTAAATCAAATGATTTAACTCCCCTAGATGCGCCTGAAACTTTTGCCAGAGTTCGAAGCGAACCAGCAAGTGCGCTTGTAATTAGAACCGGGTCGGTTCCAGTTGCGAGTGCGTTGCGAAGTGCAATCAAAGCAACATCGCGTCGGCCATCTAGTGCGGCATCTGCAACATCAAAGCCAGTCGTTTCGATTCTTCCATTTTGGAATTTCATTACATCGGTTTCATCAATCATTTTTCCAGCAGTGACATCAGCGGCTAATTGTGAACAGGCACCACCTAATTCACGAAGGTCACTTCCCAGCGCATCTATCAACGCTTGGACCGCTTCGGTCGAAATTGTGCGACCAAGGCGTTTAAATTCAGAGCGGATGAAATCAGATTTTTCGCCATCTTTTTTAATTACATCACAGGCAATAACTGTGGGCTTTGCCTTCTTTATCTTTTCAAGAAGTGCTTTACCTTTTACGCCACCTTTATGCCAAAGAACTAATTCAACGCTCTCGTCTTGTGCTTCTAAATAGGAAGTAATTTCTTCACCAAGTTCGGCAGCCAAATCTTGAATCTCTTTAATAACAATTACTCGGGAATCTCCAAAGAGTGATGGCGCAAGTGCGTCAGTTATTCCACCAAGTTCTAACTCGCTTGCTTCAAGCGTGCTTACAGTCGCACCTTTGAATTTGGCAATAACTTGAGAAATCGCGCGGTCAGCAAGAAGTGATTCGCCGCCCTGCAATAACGTTATCCCCACGAAATATTCCACCAATCATTTCTCTTAGTCCTGATCTTAAGGGCCTCGTCAACCGCAATGGCACCATCTTGATCGGTGCGTAAGGTTTTTGCACCTAAAGATTCCAGCGCAGCCACCGTAGTCGCCGCTGGATGGCCGTAGCTATTTCCAGCACCGACGCTGATAAGGGCAATTTTAGGATGCAGCGCAGACATCAGTGGTGCGAATTGAAATGCAGAGCCGTGATGAGAAACTTTGTAGATATCTACTGGATCAATCTTCGATAAAGCCAGCATCGACTCTTGGGCTTGTGGTTCGAGATCTCCGGCCGAAAATATTCGTAGATTTCCAACTGTAATTAGAAGTGCGATGCTTGAATTATTTATCGCAGAACCATCACCAGGAAGTGCTTCAAATGTTGATTGCACCTTTGTCGGCCAGAGAACTTGAATTTTCACCAGACCCTTTGCGCTTTGGAATTCAATCGTTTCACCAGCTGTTGCCTGATGGATTGGAGTATTTCCCAATAGCAAGAAGGTGGTGTCTCGCTCACTCTTTGGTTGATCCAGATTAGAAACCCAAACAGTTGAAACTTTTCGGCCTGACAGAATTCCATCTAGGCCGTGCACGTGATCAGCATGGAAGTGCGAAAGAACTAGAAGTGGGATCTGATTGATTCCTTGAGTTGATTTAACATCCCCGGAATCTAACTTCCAAGCAAGGCTCAAATACGGGAAGGAATTACTCCTGTGAATTAAAGAACGATGTTAACTAATTTAGGTGCGCGTGTAATTACCTTAGAAATCGTGGCTCCCAATATCGCAGCTGCAATCTCTGGATTGGCCATCGCGAGTTTCTCTAATTCGGCATCAGAAATATTTGGTGAAACTTCGATGCGATCTTTGATCTTGCCATTAATCTGCAGAATCGCAGTAACGGTATCTGCTTCAAGTAGTTTCGGATCAACGGCCGGCCAACCGGCAAGTGCAACACCTGGCTTGTGTCCAAGAATTTCCCACATCTCTTCAGATGTAAATGGCGCAACCAAAGAGAGTGAAATCGCAATAGCTTCTGCCGCCTCACGAACTGCAGGATCTGCCGCACCGCAACCAGAATCAATCGCCTTACGAGTTGCATTTACCAACTCCATTACGCGGGCCACAGCAACATTGAATCTAAATGATTCAACTGCAAACCCAATGTCGTGAAGTGCTTTGTGCGTGACTTTGCGAAGTGAAAGATCGCCCTTTGTGAAGTCTGCGCCTACTGGACTTGTTACATCACCAGAAATTCGCCAGGCCCGATTTAGGAATTTAAGCGAACCAGATGGCGAAACATCTGACCAATCAACATCATCCTCTGGTGGTCCAGCAAAAACCATTGCCAAGCGAATTGCATCAACGCCATGGGTTGCAAGCTCATCGGAAAGTCGAACTAGATTTCCACGAGATTTTGACATCGCAGATCCATCCATCAGAACCATGCCTTGATTTAGCAATCTAGTAAATGGTTCAACAAAATTTAAATGGCCGAGATCGTGCAAAACCTTTGTGAAGAAGCGCGAATATAACAAGTGCAAGATTGCATGCGTTACGCCACCAACATATTGATCAACGGGCAGCCAAGTTTCGACGGCCTTCTTATCGAATGCCACATCGTGGCGTTCTGTGCTGGTGTAGCGAAGGAAATACCAAGACGAGTCGACGAAGGTATCCATCGTGTCAGCATCACGCTTTGCTGGCGCACCGCACTTAGGACAATCAATATTTACCCAATCAGATGCCGCACCAAGTGGTGAGGTTCCCTTAGGTTTTAAATCTAACCCAGTTGCTGATGGAAGTTCTACCGGTAATTGATCTTCGGGAACTGGAACTTCGCCACATTTATCGCAATGAATAATCGGAATTGGTGTTCCCCAGAAACGTTGGCGCGAGATCAACCAATCGCGCAGACGATAATTCTTAGCGGCTTTTCCAAGTTCTTTTGCCGCAAGTTCTTCGATGATCTTGGCAATCGCAGCATCTTTAGAAAGTCCATTTAGCGAACCAGAGTTAACAAGCTTTCCATCTCCAGTTGTTGCTATTCCGGTTTCGTTTGGATCGCCCTCTTCGCTAGAAACGACAACTTGAACTGGAAGTTTCATAGCTTTTGCAAAATCTAAGTCGCGTTGATCATGTGCAGGAACCGCCATGATTACGCCAGTTCCGTAATCTGCAAGAACATAATCACTTGCCCAGATTGGAAGCTTGGCGCCATTAACCGGATTGATTGCAAAGCGCTCTAAGAAGATTCCACTCTTAGGGCGATCAGTTGCCAGGCGATCAATATCGGTCGCAGCTTTTACGCTATCTAGATACTTAGTGAATTCGCCCTCTACCTTTGAACCAGAAACTAATTCAGCAGCTAAGGCAGAATCTGCCGCAACAACCATAAAAGTTGCGCCATACAAAGTGTCTGGACGAGTTGTGTAAATCGTTACAGGTTCATCGCGACCTTCAATTACAAACTTAACTTCAGCGCCTATTGAACGTCCGATCCAGTTGCGCTGCATCATCAGAACTTTCTCTGGCCATTGGCCTTCAAGGTCCGCCATGTCATCAAGTAAACGATCGGCGTAATCAGTAATCTTTAAATACCATTGATTTAGCTTCTTCTTTGTTACTGCAGAATCACATCGCTCACAGAGTCCAGCAACAACTTGTTCGTTAGCTAAAACTGTCTGGCAACTTGGGCACCAGTTAACTGGTGAATCTTTGCGATATGCAAGGCCCTTTTTATACATCTCAAGAAATAGCCATTGATTCCATTTGTAATATTCCGGATCACAAGTATGTAGAACTCGATCCCAATCAAAGGAACAAGCAAATCTGCGCATCGAAGCTTTCTGCACTGCAATATTTTCATAAGTCCAAGCACGTGGATCTTCATTCCGCTTTATCGCTGCATTTTCTGCCGGTAATCCAAATGCATCCCAACCAATCGGGTGCATAACGTTGAAACCTTTTTGAATCCAATATCTTGCAATCACATCACCAAGTGCATAAGCCTCGGCATGTCCCATATGTAAATCACCAGAAGGATAAGGAAACATATCCAACACATATTTCTTTGGCCGATTGTCATCGCTGCGGCCAGATTTAAATGGTTCTAGCTTGTCCCAAATGGGTAACCATTTCTCTTGGACATGTTGAATGTCGTAGGCCTCATGCATGCGTGAATTCTCCCACGACCTAATGCTTGAGATTTACCGAATTAAGTTTTTTATCGAGTGGAGCTGAGGGGACTTGAACCCCTGACCCCCTGCATGCCATGCAGGTGCGCTACCAGCTGCGCCACAGCCCCAATTTGTTGTCCGATCATAGTTTCGCTGCCTTATTAGTGCAAAAGATGACGGTAATTTTTGAACTTAAATGCGTTCCATGAACTCAGAGACTGAAATAACACTAATGCCGTAATCCCGTGCTTTTTTGGCTTTACCTGACATGGATGATTTATCCGAAGCGACTAACAAATCACAAGAAGTTTTCGTTACCGATGAAACTACTTTTAATCCACGGGTCACGGCAATTGACTCCAAAAACTCCCTTGTTATCTCTGCTCCGTTCTCATCCCGTGCCGTTCCGGTGAAACAAATCCTAATTCCAGCTGTCAAACGGATTTCTATTTCTTGATCATTTGAAGGCGAACTATGTTCAACTTCAACCCCAAGCTCGATTGAAATCCTATTAAGCAAGTCACGTTCTGTAGGCGAGATATAGTTATCACGTTCCGCGGCTTCGATAATTGAATTTACAAAAAGAGAGTTTGCTTTATCAATTTCCTTCTTTGTGAGCCCCAGATCTGCGGCCCATATTTTGAGTTGTGAACTTTCATCCTTCGTTAATTTAAAGTCACTTAATAATGATGAAAGTGCATCCAAATACGAAAGCAAGGGGCCCTCTACGCCATGAGTGCCATGATTGCGTGAAATTCTGCGAATATGCTGTTGCCCTCCGACATGAGCACTATCGAATGCTGAACGAGAAATAATTCGGGCAACGCTTTTCTTGTCATAATCATGAATACTCATAGGAGAAGTCTCATTTTTATTTGTGAACACCTGGGCTAAAATTAAAGCTGTAGCACGCGCATCCGTTAAAGCACGATGCGCTCCTAAATTCTTAACGCCGTATTCGTCACATGCTTTTTCTAATTTCATTTTTGTCGCTTGAAGGGTGCAAAATGGTTTGCCGAAGTCAATCTTTTTTTCGCTTTACCAAACTCAAAAGTTAACATTTTAGTATCGAATGCAACATTGTGAGCAACAAAAATACGGCCATCTAGAAATCCTGAGATTTCATCAATAACTTCTGAGAATGTTGGCGCTAGTGAAACTAACTCCGATGTAATGCCATGTATGTTCGAATTGGAGATGTCTCTCTCTGGATTGATTAGTGTTTCCCACTCTTGAACTATTTCATTTCCATCAACTAATACAATTCCAATTTCCAAAATTCGGTCCGTCTTGCCAAACCCAGTAGTTTCAGTATCTACGACTGCAAAACGATTCATGAGTAGAAAATACCCAATAGAACTGACAATAGTAAGAGTTGCGCCGGCAAACTTAAGCCTCGGCCTCCAGAGATTCATTGCCAAATACTGGCTCTGGGATCGAGCCGGCATTGTGTTCAACCAGAGTCCAACCAATTTTTGTGAAGGAATTTGGTTCCAGAACCGACCAAGAAGCATTTGAAAGTCCGCCAAGTGTTGCCCACTTATCGAATGGCATTTCTAGTATCGATCCGAGCAAGGCACGTGAAGTTCCGCCGTGAGTTACGAAAATAATTGTTCCAGTTGCTTCAGCAATTCCGCGATCGATTGCAGATCTTGCGCGCTTTGCAACTTCGGTTCGTGATTCTCCGATTTCACCGGCCTTAACATCCTCGCCGAACATCCACTGCTTAAATCGTTCGCCATCTTCTTCGCGATTTTGTTGGCCAGTTTTACCTTCCCACTTGCCACCATTGGTTTCGCGCAAATCTGCATCAATTTCCATTTTGATTCCAGTTAGATCAACGAGCGCTTGTGC
>CANLTP010000063.1 GCA_947494085.1 Actinomycetota bacterium
GGGGTGCAGAATGAATTCTTCATTCGCTTCTACTGCAACTTCGCGAGTTAGATCAGGTTGCTCGATTGATGGGTCGATTACCGAATACTTATGGTTTTCAAAGACCCGAAAGAACCGATCGAGTCGGACATCCACGCTAGATGGTTGAATCATGGCGCCGTCGAAAGGTTCAACCTTTACGCGGCCAGCGCTGATTTCGGCCTTGATGTCGCGATCACTTAGTAGCACGGACAGACCCTATATCCTCAATCCGGCTTGATTAAGTTACTGGCGGGTAGCATTATTGTGCCATGAGCCACTACATAGCCAACCTGCGCGATATCGAATTCTGCCTATTCGACCTCCTTAAGCGCGATGAGATTCTAGGCAAATCAATCTTTAAAGACATTGATCGTGAAACCTCGATGGGGATGTTAGAAGAAATCAAACGTTTAGCCGAGAACGATCTTGCTGACTCATTTGTTGAAAGCGATCGATTAGGTGTGCAATTCAATAAAGAGACTGGCGATGTTAAATTGCCTGAAAGTTTTAAGAAGTCATACCGAACATTTATGGATAACGAGTGGTGGCGTATCGACGCTCCAGTTGAAATCGGTGGCACGTTGATTCCAGCTTCACTGCGTTGGGCAATTGCCGAAATGGTTTTAGGATCAAACCCTTCAATTCACATTTATGCATCCGGAACTGCATTCGCACATGTTGCATATGTTCTCGGAAATGATGAACAGAAAAAGATGGCAAAGCTAATGGTCGATAACGACTGGGGCGCCACGATGCAACTTACTGAACCAGATGCTGGCAGTGATGTTGGTGCTGGAAGAACTAAAGCCGTACAACAGAGCGATGGCACTTGGCACATCACCGGAACAAAAAGATATATCACTTCTGGAGATTCAGATTTAAACCCAAATATTATTCATTATGTTCTTGCCCGACCAGAAGGCGCCGGTCCTGGAACAAAAGGTTTGAGTTTATTTTTGGTTCCAAAGTTTATGTTTGATTTTGAAACTGGCGAGCTTGGAAAGCGCAACGGCGCTTATGTAACCAGTGTTGAACACAAGATGGGGCTTAATGTTTCAGCTACTTGTGAAATGAATCTTGGCGAGAAAGAACCTGCTGTTGGCTACCTACTTGGCGATGTCCATGAAGGTATTGCTCAAATGTTTAAGGTAATTGAATACGCACGAATGATGGTCGGAACTAAAGCAATTGCAACGCTTAGCGCTGGTTACCAACAAGCGCTGGCTTACGCAAAGGTTCGCGTGCAAGGACCAGATCTAACTAAGGCTGCTGATAAGGCAAGCCCGCGTGTAACGATTATTAATCATCCAGATGTTCGTCGTTCGCTAATGGTGCAGCAGTCTTATTCCGAAGGAATGCGCGCACTTATTCTGTATACCGCATCAATTCAAGATGAAATCTTGCTGGCCAAGGCTGCTAATGACAGTGATCGAGCCGATGACATGGAAGCTTTAAATGATTTATTGCTCCCAATTGTTAAAGGTTATGGCAGTGAAAAGTCTTGGGTTCTACTTGGAACCGAATCACTTCAGACATTTGGCGGGGCTGGCTTTACGCAGGATTGGCCACTTGAACAATATGTTCGCGATGCCAAGATTGATACTTTGTATGAAGGCACAACAGCAATTCAAGGTTTAGATTTCTTCTTCCGTAAAATCATAAAAGATGGTGGACGTGCACTTGGTCTGCTTGGAAAAGAGATTGCCGCATTTACTGCTACTGGTGGCGAACTTGCTGAAGAGAAAGCCGCATTAGCAAAAACCCTCGAAGATTTAAATGCGATGACTGGAACACTTGTTGGCTTCGCAATGGAATCACAAGAGAACGTTGAGAAGATCTATAAGGCTGGTCTGAATACAACTCGTCTTTTGATGTCTGTTGGCGAAGTAATTATTGCCTGGTTGTTATTGCGCCAAGCAGAAATCGCAATTTCAAAATCTGCTAACCCAGGTCGGGATGCAGATTTCTATGCTGGAAAAGTTGCATCTGCGAAGTTCTTCGTAAAAACGGTTCTTCCACACATTAAAGCTGAATTAAAGATTGTATTGGGCGAAACTGGCGAGTTAATGGAGATTCCAGAAAGCGCCTTTTAATATCTTTTAATCGCTAAGATTCACTGTGCTTAAGAATCTGCGACATGAGATCTATCTAGTTTTCGGTTCACTTTTTTTTGCGATTAGTAGCATCCCAGCAAAGCTAGCAATGGAGAGCGGCTTATCTGCTTGGCGCCTTACTCAGATTAGAACGCTGGGTGCCTTCTTAGTTCTATTTATCTACGTTTATTTAAAGAATAAGCAGTCACTAAAAATTAAAGCGAAGGAACTTCCAACCCTCATAGTTTTTGGTATCTTCGGTTTTGCTGCAGTAAATCTTCTTTATTTTCTGGCTATTCAAAGGCTGAATGTTGGGATTGCGCTAATTATTGAATTCACTGCGCCAATCTGGATTGCACTCTGGATGAGATTTATTCAGAAGAAATTAGTGTCGAAATTAATGTGGTGGGGGCTTGTTATCGGTTTAACTGGCTTGGTTTTAATTGCCCAGGTTTGGCGGGGGTTAACTCTCGATGGACTTGGTGTTCTCTTCGCAGTCTTGTGCGCCTTTGCTCTTACAACATACTTCTTGGTCGGCGAAAAGTTAGTGGGTGTTAAATCCAGTGAAGCAACGATGGCTTGGGGGCTTGGAATTTCCTCGGCCTTCTTTGCGATTATCCAACCCTGGTGGACTTTCCCATTTAAAGAGATGGGCAACATAGTTGATCTGACTGGTCGGCTCTCAGGAATTTCCCTCCCAACTTTCTATTTAGTTCTTTGGGTAATTGTTTTTGGAACCGCAATCCCTTATTTCTTAGTCTTAAACGGGCTCCGTGGGTTAAGCGCTGCAAAAACTAGTTCGATCGGCATGTTAGAACCGGTTCTAGGTGGAATCTTTGCTTGGATCTTCCTGTATGAGAAGTTAAATTTCATTCAATCCGTTGGTGCTGTTGTTGTACTCGTCGGTATTTACCTCGCAAATCGCGCCAGAATTAATGTATAGGGTAAATTTAGCTCATGGAAAATTTTGCAGATTTAATCGGGGCTAATCAAGAGTATGCAAACACTTTTAAATCTCGCGGTTTAAGTGGTGAAGCTAAAAAAGGTTTAGCAATTGTCACATGCATGGACTCTCGAATTGATCCACTTCATATTGTTGGCATGGAAGCTGGCGATGCAAAGATATTAAGAAACGCGGGTGCCAGAGTCACAGAGGACGTTCTTCGTACTTTAGTTCTTGCTACTCATCTACTTAGTGTTACTCGAATTCTGGTAATGCCACATACTGATTGCAAAATGGCCAGTGGTGAGGAACATGAAATTCACGCAGCTATTCTTGAGAAATCTGGAATCGATACTCGAGGAATTGAGATTCGCACAGTTAAAGATCAGATGAAAGCGCTTGTTACTGATATCCAGAGAATCGAAAGCTACCCGCTACTTGCAAAAAATGTAAAAGTTATGGGAGCAGTCTTTAACGTAGAAACTGGAAAATTAACACCAGTTATTTAATTATCTTTTACAAAACTTTCAGAGTTCTGAGAATAGCTAGGCGCCATATCGCTAAATCTCGCGAAGTGTAATTGCGCGCTTACGGTGATTGTTCGAGTTGGCCCGTTACGGTGCTTAGCAATAATTAAATCAGCTTCACCAGAACGATTCGCTCCGTCATACATATCATCGCGGTGCAGAAGAATTACTACGTCGGCATCCTGCTCGATAGATCCAGATTCACGTAGATCAGAGAGCATTGGCTTCTTATCCGCACGCTGTTCTGGCGAACGGTTTAACTGCGAAATCGCGATAACCGGAACATCAAGTTCCTTGGCTAGAAGCTTTAGATTTCTAGAGAATTCGGATACCTCTTGTTGACGATTCTCTACACGCTTTCCGGCCGTCATCAACTGTAAGTAGTCGATAACAATTAACTTCAAACCATGGCGCTGCTTTAGGCGACGAGCCTTTGCGCGAATCTCCATAAGTGAAAGGTTCGGTGAATCATCAATAAATAAAGGTGCTTGAGAAATTTCACCCATACGTTTTGCTAATCGGCCCCACTCTTCATCTGTAAGAGCGCCGGAGCGAATGTTGTTTAGAGCAACGCGAGCTTCGGCAGAGAGCATACGCATCGTGATTTCAGAGCGGCTCATTTCGAGAGAGAAAATAACTGATGGATCACCATTATGAATTGATGCATAGCGTGCAATATCAAGGCCGAGTGTTGATTTACCAACTGCAGGACGTGCAGCAAGAACAATCATGTTTCCGGGATGCAGACCATTAGTTAAAGTATCGAGATCTTTAAATCCAGTCTTAACACCTTCGCCCTTAACGCCATTTGAGATTGCTTCGATTTCATCGAGAGCGGCAGGTAGAAGTTCTGATAGTTGAATGTAATCCTCAGTTGTGCGATGTTCGGTAACTTGAAAAATTTCTGCTGATGCTTGATCTACTGCATCATCAACTTCACCTTCGCCAGAATAACCAAGTTGCACAATCTTTGTTCCGGCTTCAACTAGGCGACGCATGATTGCATGGTCGCGAACAATCTTTGCGTAATAGCCAGCGTTTGCTGCAGTCGGAACCGAATTAATAAGTGTGTGTAAATAAGGTGCGCCACCAGCACGAGCGATGTCGCCACGCTTTGTTAATTCAGCTGCAACGGTTACTGGATCAGCAGGTTCGCCGCGACCATACAAATCTAGAATTGCATCATAAATTAATTCGTGAGCTGGTCGATAGAAATCACGTTCGCGAATAATTTCAACAACATCTGCAATTGATTCTTTACTCAACAACATTCCACCAAGAACACCTTGCTCAGCAATTAAATCTTGAGGTGGTGTGCGTTCGAATTCAACTGTTGCGGGAATTCGATTGTTGGAGTTATTTCCGCGGTTGGGGAGTTCTGCGATGCTCATAGATACATCCTCCCAACGACCACTGACAAAAGATGACATTAAAACTAGCTAACATGCGTAATTTAATGAGAATGGGGTGAGAGGTGTTAGAAAGTTCTGAATTGGTGTGGGTGAGCGTGTGGAGAAGTTGCGAATGAGAGTGGATAACTTGTGTATAACAGGTGGATAAGCGCGAGGGTCAACCCTCTTTCACGCTCAAAACAAGTTTAAAACCTGTGGGTAAAGATTTATTTCTTCATCTCAATATCTAAGAAATCTAAGAAATCTAAGAAATCGAAGAATACTTACGAAATAGAAAAGCCCGCCTCTTTCGAGACGGGCCTTTAATTCCTAGAACTATTAAATAGCTACAACTGAGATTGTAACGTTGGCAGATATTTGACCTTGAAGTGAAACCTTCGCAGTGTATTTACCAAGCTTCTTAATATGTCCAGCAACCTTTACGCGGTGGCGATCGATATCTAGACCGGTTGCAGCTTTGATGCCTGCAGCGATGTCCTTATCTGTCACTGAACCGAATAGAACTCCAGTTGCTCCGACCTTTGATTTGATAACAATCTCGGTCTTCTCTAGTGAGTCCTTAATTTCTTTTGCATGATCGAGGTCGCGAATTTCACGAGCGCTACGAGCACGACGGATTCCTTCAATCTGCTTTTCGCCACCAAGGCTCCAAGCGATCGCATTGCCGCGAGGCAATAGGTAATTGCGAGCAAAACCATCTTTAACGGTTACAACATCGCCAGCTTGTCCTAGACCTGATACTTCACGAGTAAGAATAAGTTTCATTTTTTATTCCCCTTATCGCGCTGTTGAGGTGTAAGGCAGAAGTGCCATTTCGCGGGAATTCTTTACCGCGGCAGCAATCTGACGTTGGTGTTGGGTGCATGCACCTGTAACTCGACGAGCGCGGATCTTGCCGCGATCTGAGATGTATTTGCGAAGAAGATTTATGTCTTTGTAATCGATATAAGTTGCCTTATCGCGACAGAAAGAACATGGCTTCTTCTTAAACTTCTTCATTG
>CANLTP010000064.1 GCA_947494085.1 Actinomycetota bacterium
TGACGCAAGTGGTTTAGTCCAACTCTGTGAAGTTCATTTACACCATGATTGGTTTGGCCAACCTGTTTCTCTAATTGAATCATCAACAAAGGCTCGAGTCGCATTTATTACTCGCCTTGGAAGTGGAATGATTCCAACTGAGAATACTGTGCTCCAAGAGGGCGATCTTGTGCATGTAATGGCTACCGATGACGAGATCAAGAATATTGAACAAGCTCTGGCTAAATCTCCGGAAGAGGCCTAACTAAAATGAAAATTGCGATTGCCGGAGCCGGAAATGTTGGGCGCTCGATTGCTCGAGAACTACTTGAGAACGGACACCATGTTCTACTAATTGATCGCGACCCTAAAGCGCTAAAAATTGAGAGCGTTCCAAATGCCGAATGGCTGATGGCAGATGTTTGCGAGATTTCTTCTTTAGATAATGCAAAGTTAGACACCTGCCAAGTTTTAATCGCAGCTACCGGTGATGACAAAGTGAATTTAGTTGCCTCGCTCTTGGCTAAGACTGAATATGGAGTTCCACGTGTTGTTGCGCGCGTAAATCATCCTAAGAATGAATGGCTCTTTGATTCTTCATGGGGCGTCGATGTTTCAGTATCTACTCCAAGAATTATCTCTGCAATCGTTGAAGAAGCAGTATCTGTTGGCGACGTAGTTCGACTCTTCTCTCTCCAAAAGGGTGAAGCAAGCTTGGTTGAAATAACTCTCCCAGAAGATGCAAAATGTGTTGGTCAAACTGTCGAAGAGGTAACACTTCCAGAGAATGCAACTCTTGCGGCAATCGTTCGTGATGGTCAAGTGATTACACCTCACGCACATGATGTTTTCTCAGCTGGGGATGAACTTCTATTTGTTGCCACCGCTGAAGCAGAAGAACTATTAAAGAATTGCTTTATTACAAATACTTAATCAGCTTTTGTAATTGGAACGGATCTAATTACCATCCAAGTTCCCCAGAGCGTTGCTAGGTAAAGCGGAAATCCAAGGAAAATATTTGCAACACCAAGAGCATTTAATTGATCTGCTTTAAAGAGTGGATATTGGACTGCTAAGCGAATCGCAAAGAGCGCAAACCAGATCCAAGTTGCCTTTGTATATGCCGCTAAACGTTTTGGATCTTTACGCCACTTCAAATTTTCGCCAAGAATTGGGCCCAACAAGACACCAATTAGCGGATACTTAATAAGTATTGAAACTAGATAAACCAACATGAAAGCCGAGTTTTTCCAGAGGCTAGGTGCGTAATAATCCTTAGCTTCTCCAGTGCGCCATGCCAGCCAACCGCAGAATGCAACGCCGATAAAACCTGAAATTGAGTGCATCAAAGTATCGCGTCTAATCAAGCGATAAAGCATCAGCGCTGCTGCTGTTGCCAGTGAAATATAAAGGCAGACCTGCAAATTTTTTGTGATGTTATATGTAAGCAGAAAGATGATTGATGGAATTGTGGAATCAATGATTCCCTTTTTTCCACCAAGGGCGGTAACAACTTTTGCTTTATCTTCCTCTCGCATTAGCTCTTGCCTCCAGTTGATCCAAAGCCACCAGTGCCACGATCGGATCCGGGAAGTGATTCGACTTCGACAAAGTTTGCACGTTCAACTTCTTGAATAACTAGTTGCGCGATTCGATCGCCTTTTTTAAAAGAGATTGCCTCTTTAGGATCGTGATTTATCAAAATAATTTGTAACTCGCCTCGAAAACCGGCATCCACGGTTCCTGGTGAATTCACCATGGTTACTCCATGCTTAATTGCAAGACCTGATCTTGGGTGAACAAGTGCGACATAACCATTTGGAAGCGCGATTGAAATTCCAGTTGGCACTAAAGCTCGTTCGCCAGGTTGGAGGGTTACATCAACTCGCGCTGTTAAATCTGCGCCAGCATCTCCCGGTTTTGCATAGCTTGGCATTGGAACCGATTTATCCAAGCGGGTGATTAAAACCTGAACACTCATGGATTAATTTCAAACTCGGGATCTACGAATGCAAGCAATTCTGGATGAGCGGTTACGTGGGCTAAATATTCCTCTGGGGCGTTGTCTAGGAAATGTTGCATCGGGACTATTACATACAGCGATGCGGCGCGAACGGCGATCGGTCCATCAGGACTTCCGAGTCGGCCGACTGCGCTGCAATAAACTTTTCGATTTACCTGGCCAGTGATTTCTGCAGTTATGTGAAGTGTTGTTCCCATTGGAACGGGCAGTAGAAAATCTGTTTCAAGCCGCGCTGTAACGGCTGGAGAGCGAATCAACCACATCAATTTTCCAAGTGCTTCATCAAATGCCAGCGATAACAATCCCCCATGTGCAAGTCCTGGTGCGCCTTGATGATTCTCGGTAACGGTAAAGACGGCGGTTAAATTCTGGCCATCACCTGCATGCGCAACTAGATGCAATCCGGTTGGGTGTAATTCGCCACAACCAAAACAATGTCCGAAGTGTGAAGGAATTTTTGTTCCTGGTTCTGGCGCTTTTGGATGACGTGGCGGTATTTGGGAACCCTCTGGTGGCACCGTGCTAGGAACGCGACTCATGAGTGAAGCCTAACCTGTGATTAACTTTGTGCAAATATTTGCTACAGGTATGGCGTAGCGTGCGCCTGTGGGAAAAAATAACCGACATAAAGATTTGGACTACGGCTCCCCAATTTTTCAAGAGAAATTATCTTGGAGTTGGTGGCTCTGGTGCTTCGCTATTTTTATGGCCGGCTCACTCTCTATTGCAGTCTGGGCAGCAATCGGAAATGATGCAGCAATCACAATTTCTTTGATCCAACTTGGGCTTCTGTTTTTCACCGCGCGACGAACTGCTCTTGAAATTACCTTAACTAAAGGTTGGCTCTTAGTTGGGCCAGCAGCAATCGAGCGGGCTTTTATTCATAATTTTATAGCTTTAGATTTCAAAGAATTTAAACGCATCCGTGGCGTAGATGCAGATCCAGCTAGTTATTTACAGATTCGCTTCTGGGTTAATGCCGCGATAAAAATCGATCTACGCGACCCAAAAGATAAAACGCCCTACTGGTTGATTAGCACCAATAGAGCGAATGAATTAGCTAAATTATTAAACGTTGCAGATCGCTGATTAAGCGCAATCCTGACAGATTGCTTTTGCACCTTCACCCTTTGCAAGTTGTGAAGCGTGATGAACCAAGAAACATCTAGAGCAAGTAAATTCATCTTCTTGCTTTGGAACAACTCGAACAGTTAGCTCTTCGCCAGAGAGATCCGCGCCAGGTAGTTCTAGATTTTCGGCCGCTTCTTCTTCGTCAATATCAACTTGTCCAGATTGAGCATCAGCTCTGCGAGCTTTTAACTCTTCAAGTGATTCTTCATGAAGTTCTTCATCTTGCTTTCGCGGTGTGTCGTAATCCGTTGCCATGGCACCTCCCTCTAATACTTAAATCGCAATCCTTATGATTGCCGATACTGCCAATTTCTTTTTAATTCCTTGCGATAGGGCGGATAGTGTCCTATAAGTAGCTCACCTACCTAATCAACTCTCGGCGTGTCGAAAATATTCCCGAGTTAATTGGCTGTGCGTCTTATGTGAACGATTAATCCTTTAATCTGATTGGATTTTGACCACGTGCCTCTAATCGATCAAAGTGGGCATCACGCTTTTCTACAAACTTTGATACATCGACTTCAGCTGCTGAAATATATGCAGCTAATTCATCTCTCGCTGCAGCGCCTTCGCCAGTGAAATCCTCGCGATTAAAAATATTCCAAGCACGCAATACCGGAGCAACAACATCTTCAAGGTGAGATTTTGGATCATAAATGCCAGCGAGTGCAATTTGAACTGATTTGCGACCCCAACCTGGCATTCCTGCACCTGGCATCTGGAAATTAACAACTACATCTTTGATCGCAGTCATCGCAGCATTTGGTTCAAGGTCTAGCGCGGCACCTAGTAAATTGCGATAGAAGAGCATGTGAAGATTTTCATCCAGCGCCACTCTGGCCAACATGCCTTCGCAAGTTTCATCATTTGAAATTCGGCCGGTATTTCTATGTGAAATACGTGTTGCCAGCTCTTGGAAAGTTACATATGAAACCGTGTGCAACATGTCGTTCTCGTAAGGTGTTTGATACCCAGCTTGCATGTGGGCCATACGCAAATCTTCTAATTCATTTGGGTCAACACCGCGAGTTGCCATTAAATAATCGCGAATAACAATTCCGTGTCGCGCTTCTTCAGCGGTCCAACGATTAATCCAGGTATTCCAAGCACCATCACGACTCATTGCTGTTGCAATTTCAGTGTGATAGCTCGGCAGATTATCTTCAGTTAACAAGTTTAAAATTAGTGAATCTTGTGCAATCGCACTTAACTTTGAATCTTTCGCTTCCCAAGCATCGCCATTTAGTGGCCCAGCAAAGGTGCGACCTTCACTCCATGGGACATACTCATGTGGATACCAATCTTTGGTGGTCGCAACATGTCGTTCGAGTTCGACAGCAACTGCAGGTTCGAGATCGCGAATTAACCGCGACTGAATCTTTGGGTCGATTGATGTCATTGGCGGAACTTAGCGCAAGATTCAAGCTACTCGCGAGTTAAAATGAATTAATTAGGGTGATTCTTTACGCAACTTAGTACGAATAAGTGCCTGCTCTAACCGCCACTTGGCAATCTCCCCATGATTTCCTGAGAGCAAGATCTCTGGAACTTCTAATCCACGCCACTCTTTTGGCTTTGTGTAATTTGGATACTCAACCAATGTGTCGCCATCACTAGTCCCATCACTAGTCAGAGTATGTGACTCTTCATCTAGCGATGCACTATTTCCAATAACCCCAGGCAGCAAGCGAATTATCGCCTCCATAATCACCAGAGTCGCAACTTCCCCGCCACCTAAAACATAATCTCCGATAGAGACTTCACGAACTTTAAAGTTCTTTGCGGTTGCATAAAAATCACTTACTCGAACATCAATACCCTCGTAGCGACCGCAGGCAAAAATTAGGTGCTTTGATTTCGTAAGCGTTTGGGCCAACTCTTGCGTTAACTTTTCACCAGCTGGTGTTAACACAATTAATTCATGAATCTCATCTGGCGCAAGTTCGGCCACTGCATCAATTGCTTTACCCCATGGTTCAGGCGACATAACCATTCCAGCGCCACCACCATAAGGTGTGTCATCCACCGACCCATGAACATCAATTGTCTGTGCTCGAAGATCGTGAATACCAATTTCAATTAAGCCAGAGCTCTGAGCCTTGCCAATCAATGAAAGGCTAAGTGGGGCTAAATATTCAGGGAAGATTGTGATTACATCGAAACGATTTACGCTACTCATCTAATAATCCTTCCGGTGGCACAACTGTAATTTTTCGATTCTTAACGTCAACAATAGGAACGATGGCTTTTACAAAAGGAATTAGAACTTCGCGGCCGTTGTAGTCAACAGCTAAGACATCTTGTCCAGGAAGATTTATCACATCGGTTACCGGCCCTAATTCAATTCCATCTTGAGTGCTGACTTGGCACTGCAGGAGTTGCTGAACATGAAAATCATCTTCCGTTGAATCGGCTTCGATATCGACATCTGCTAGCAATAATACATTTCGAAGTTCTTCAACCTGATTTCGATCGCTAACTCCTTTGAAGCCAAGAAGCAGAGTTCCATTGTGATCCCGAACTGAAGTAATGGTTAGCGGGCCAAATGTATTTGGCTCTGTCGCTAAGACAGAGCCAATATAAAAACGATCTTCTGGTTGATCAGTGCGAACTTCTATTGTCGCCTCACCAAGTACTCCATGTGCGCGACCAATTCTGGCAACGACAAGTTGCACTATTAGCGAGCCTCGTCTGCCTCGATGAGATCTACTCGAACTGAGCGACCAGCAATTGCGCTGACTACAGTTCTAAGTGCGCGCGCAGTGCGA
>CANLTP010000065.1 GCA_947494085.1 Actinomycetota bacterium
AACCGTTACCGAAACACCAGGAAGCGCCTTGTTGTTGTAAACGCAACCACCTGAAGTTTCAGTCATTCCATATGTAGTAACTACGGTTATTCCAGCTTTAGTTGCTGCTTCTAAAATTGTTTTGCTAGCGGGACTTCCGCCCACTAATACCGACTTACATCTCTGTAAATGTTCCAAAAGTTTGGCGTCACCAGTTATTGCACGATGTAACTGGGTCGGAACGATTGCCGTGTAATCAGCGCTTTCATTGACACTCACAACTTCGCTTCCAAGCTTTATGGCTCGAGCTAATACATTTAAGCCAGCGATGTGATTTGTTGGTAAAAGGAGGGACCAAATATCACCAAGCTTTGCGCCAACTTGGGCATTTGATAATTCAGCGGATGCCGCGATTGCATTTGTTGAAAGTTGGACTCGTTTTCTAATTCCTGAAGATCCGGTTGTCTCCACTATGACTTGGCCTACGTCGCCTTGGTTAATTGCAGCGGAAAGGGCAAGGGTCAGCGCTGGCGTCTCCCATTGGAGACCAATATCAATTACCGAAGTTTTCATGACCCGCGTAGGCTATCTATATATTTTGTAGGAGGAAATGTGAGCAAACCCTTTAAGCGCGAGCCGGGCAGTCGGACCATTCCAAAATGGATTATTGGAACTGGTGGCGAGGCTTTTTCAGACATTGTTTATGAAGTGGCTGAAGGCATTGCCAAAATTACAATCAATCGCCCTGAAGTCCGTAATGCATTTCGCCCACAAACACTTTTTGAATTACAAGAAGCTTTCTCACTAGCTCGTGATGATGATTCTGTCGGAGTCATTATTTTTACAGGTGCTGGCACCGAAGCATTCTGTTCCGGTGGGGATATAAATGTTCGCGGTGATGATGGATATTTAGGTAATGATCCACTTGCCAAAAAAGGTATTGGTCGGCTTAATGTTTTAGATTTACAGATTCAAATTCGTAGATTACCGAAACCAGTTGTTGCAATGGTTGCAGGCTGGGCTGTTGGTGGTGGACATGTTCTGCATGTTGTTTGTGATTTAACAATTGCCGCAGACAATGCAAAGTTTGGCCAGACCGGTCCAATGGTTGGATCTTTCGATGGCGGTTATGGTGCTGGTTTATTAGCTGCACACATTGGGCAGAAGAAAGCTCGCGAAATTTGGTTCTTATGTCGGCAATACGATGCGACAGAAGCACTTGAAATGGGCTTAGTAAATACTGTTGTTCCAGTAACTGAACTTGAAGCTGAAACTGTTTCTTGGTGCCGTGAAATGTTAAGACATTCACCTTTGGCACTTAGATTATTAAAAGCGGGATTAAATGCCGCTGATGATGGACTTGCTGGTGTGCAACAACTTGCTGGTGATGCAACGCTTCTGTTCTATATGACTGAAGAAGGTCAAGAAGGCCGCGATGCATTTAAAGAGAACCGCGAACCAAATTTCAATAAATTTCCAAAGCGTCCGTAAACAATAATGTGGCACCTAGATGAGATCTTTAAGGATCTAACGGTAGTTGCCATACCTACCCGCACAAATTTTCGTGGCGTAACTATTCGCGAAGCTGCGCTCTTTCGCGGGGCTGCCGGTTGGAGTGAATTCTCACCATTTGTTGAATACTCCGATGTTGAAGCAGAGCAGTGGCTATACGCAGCGCTCGAAGGTGCAAATATTCCGTGGCCAGAGCTAAAACGAAGTTCGATTGGAATAAATGCAACGCTGCCTAAAGTAGAGATTGATCGCGTTCCAGAAATTCTAAATAGATTTCCTGGTGCAAAGACTGTAAAAATTAAAATTGATGATTTTGAAAACGATTGCGAATTAGTCGAAGCCGCTCTGGACTTTAATCCAGATTTCAAAATTAGATTAGATGTTAACGGCGGTTGGAGCCTTGAAACTGCCTTATTAAACCTTTATAACTACTATCTACGTTTTGGCAAAGTCTTTGAATACATTGAACAGCCTTGTTTGGAGATTGCAGATTTAAAAGAGCTAAAAAAAGAGATTCCGATGAAGATTGCTATCGATGAATCAATTAGAAAAGCACTAACAAGTGATTTTTCAGGCGCTAATGAGTTTGCAGATATCGCAATTATCAAGTGGGCGCCTTCGGGTGGCATTACTCGGGCTAACAAGTTAATCGAAAAGATTGGCCTGCCTGCAGTTATTTCTAGCGCATTAGATACCGGAATCGGAATTTCACATGGACTTGCCTTGGCTGCTAGCCAGAACACTTTAAGTTTTGATTGCGGGCTTGCAACAACTTCACTACTTGAAAGTGATGTCATTACCCCGCCACTTGAAATAACTGCTGGCACTATCTCGGTTAACCGGAGTTTGCCTGATGAAAAGTTGGTAGCTAAATATTTGGCATCAGCAGACCGTAGACTTTGGTGGCAGAATCGCATTGAAAGAATTTGGGAATCTGGATTTGGTGAAAGGTGGCAAAGTGAGCAGCGCAACTGATCTTGCCCGCCAGACCATTCGTAAGCTAATTGAATTCGGAGTTAGTGATTTTGTAATTTCACCGGGGTCTAGAAATGCACCGCTCTCTATCGCATTGCAAGAGGCGAGAAGCCGAGGCGTAATTGAACTCCATGTTAAGTTGGATGAACGTGGTGCAGCTTTCTATGCGCTAGGAATTGCTAAGTCAACCAACCAACATGTGGCTGTAATTTGCACCAGCGGAACCGCGGCAGCTAATTTCCACCCAGCACTATTAGAGGCCTGGCATGCAAGCAATAAATTAATTGCTATTACTGCAGATCGACCAGATCGGCTCCGCAAAACTGGAGCAAATCAAACAACGGATCAAGTCGGTATGTTTCCAAATATTCCAGCCTTTGATTTAGTTGCAGGAGCTAATTTCGAATTAGGAAACGGTCCGACACATTTAAATATTCAATTCGATGAGCCCTTGCTTCCAAAAGATACAAATGATTGGCTAAGTGGATTGCATATCAATCCGCCAAAGCAATCAATCGAGAGCGCTAAATCCTTATCTGTTACCGGCAATGGTGTGATAGTTATTGGCCATGATCGTGGAACGCTTGCCGCATCTGAAATAGCAAAGTTTGTCGAGGCATCTGGGCTTCCAGTGATTGCTGAAGATCCATTGACTTTTGCGAATTCAATTAGTCACGCCAGTGCATTTTTGAGTGATGAAGTTATTCGAAATTATTTAAAGGCAGACTTTGCGATTGTAATTGGCCGCACAACGCTCTCCCGCAGCATCAATAGCTATCTGGCATTGTCAGGAAAAACTTATGTAATAGATCCTAGAATTTCAACGATTGATACAAAGCGAACTGCCTCACAAATATTTTTTGCGCTACCAAAACTTGAAGTCTCTACGCAAAACCCAACTTGGATTTCAGATTGGCATGAAACATCGAAGCTGGCATCGAAGGTAATCACAGGAGATCAAAGTTGGAGCGAGCAGGTTGCTTTGCAGACAATCTCGGCTGGTCTGCCAAAAGGTTCTGCGTTTTTTGTTGGCTCATCTCGCCCAATAAGAGATATCGAAGCTTTTGCCACACCCCGTTCCGGAGTTGAAGTTTTCGCCAATCGCGGGTTAGCCGGAATCGATGGAAACTTATCAACTATCTTTGGAATCTCTAATAACTTTGAATTCACTTACGCGGTTATTGGTGACTTAACTTTTCTGCATGACTTAACAGCGCTGCTTACACCACCTACCAATAATTTAACGATCTTCGTGATTGATAACAATGGTGGTGGAATTTTCTCTACCTTGCCACAATCTGGAGTGGTCGGATTTGAAGAAATTTTTGCTACGCCACAGAATCAAGATTTAGAGAAGATTATTTCTAGTTTTGAAATTAAGGTAACTAAAGTTAAATCAACTTCAGATCTAAATTTTGCTTTTTCTCAGAACAATCCTGGATTAAGCTTTGTAATTGTTGAAGTTCCAAATCGGGAGTCAATGGCAAGTAATTTAGCTAAAACTTACTCTCGCATTTCAAGTGCAGTTCGCATCGGACTCAACTTAGCTTGACTTTCTGCTAGTTCATCTTCCGGATTAGATCCAGCAACAATTCCACAACCACTAAAGATTCGCATTGATTTTTGATCATCAGATAGCTCGCCAGTGCGAAGTGCGATTCCAATTTCACCATCACCTCTTGCATCAACCCAGCCAACTGGACCGGCATATCGACCACGATTCATCTCTTCCAATTCATTTATCACAGCGCTAGCAGCTTCAGTTGGTGTTCCACAAACTGCAGCAGATGGATGAAGCGAAGAAATTAAGGTGAAAATATCAACAGGAGTTGTCGCATCATTTATAACTCCAGTTACATCCGTAGCAAGGTGCATAACATTTGCCAGGTGTAGAACAAATGGTGATTCCGGAACATTCGTTGAAGAGCAATATGGCGCTAAAGCATCGGCCACCGAACGGACCGCATATTCATGTTCCTCTAAATCCTTAGATGATTTAGCGAGTGATGCAGCGAGCCCAAGATCCTTTGCTTCATCGCCAGATTTACGAATAGTTCCAGCCAAGATTCTTGAAGTTACAAGCGATTTATTTAAACGGACTAAGAGTTCGGGAGTAGCACCAATCAAATTAGCCACCATAAAGACCCAGGTTGATGGGTAATTTGCACTTAAAAAGGTAATTAAGTTTCGCTTTGAGATTGGCTCGGAATTTCGAGCGATTAAATCGCGTGCTAATACGACCTTCTCAAGTTCACCGCTTTTGATTTTAGAAACTGCTTTTGCAACTCGGTTTTTCCATTCCGAATCCGACAGGGCCCCAGTTTCAAAGGTAACTTCGCCGCTTGGCTTTGCATTTTTGAATTGCGAAATAAGCGGTGCGCTGTTGTCACCAATCCAGGTGATCCAAGACTTATCTCCCCGTTTACCAATAATTAATTGGGGGATTACAAGTTTAGATTCTTCGGCAGAATCAAAAGCAAATGATGTGAAAAGTATTGGCCCAGTTCCACTGCCGTGCACGCTATTTTCTATCTTTAAAGTTGCAAGCTGTTCGTGCCACCACTTCCTGGCATCTGTAAATCGGTTCTTACCTTTAACGCTAGTGCTCTTCCATTCACCAAAACCGATTAAGCCATCGCCACCACGTATCCATGATGCAGTCAGTTCTAATTCCGTGGCAACTGACTCCAGGGCTGGATGCTCGCCAAGAAGTTCAGTAGTTATATTTGTCGGCACGATATATTTATAACTTAATTATGAACGCTTTGAAACAAATTTCCAGACTGCAGGAAGCGCAGTGCTGGCAATTGCAATTTTTAGGATTTCACCAAACACAAATGGGGTGAAACCTTTATCGAAAGTCCAGAGCCAACTTTGACCGGTGTATTGATGTAACCAGATCAGGCCAATAGCAAAAATTACTGAATTTCCAATAATCATTGTCGGAATTACAGTTTTAATTTTCTGATCCCATTTACGACCAGCAAGTGCGCCAAGCACTAGTGAAGAAATCAACATTCCAACTAGGTATCCGCCAGTTGGGCCAACAATTCGCTCTAATCCGCTGGTTCCAGAAGAGAAAATTGGCGCACCAGCCATACCCATTAATAAATAGAAAGCGATTGTGCTAAATCCAAGTCCGGCGCCATATGCAGTTCCCAAAAGTAGAACACCGAGAGTTTGACCAGTGAATGGAACAGGTG
>CANLTP010000066.1 GCA_947494085.1 Actinomycetota bacterium
ATTCGCCGCAATGCTTATGGCCGGACTAGATGGCATCCAAAACAAGATCGAACCACCAAAGCCAGTCGATAAAGACTTGTATGAATTAGAAGGCGACGAAGCCGCTTCTATCCAACAAGTTCCAGGTTCACTTGATGCGGTTCTAGATAACCTAGAAGCCGATCACGAATTCCTACTAAAGGGTGGCGTATTCACAAAGGATCTAATCGAAACTTGGATCTCTTGGAAGCGTAAGGAAGAAGTGGATTACGTCCGCTTGCGTCCACATCCAGCAGAGTTCGAGCTTTATTACGACCTCTAAGACATACCGTTAAAAAAGCCCTCCAAGAAATTGGGGGGCTTTTTATTTGAAGAAAAATTGCTTAAAGCGAGAAGCCAACTGGAAGTTCTAAGCGGTTCTCACTGAGCAACTTTGAATCACTAAGAATTGTTTTGGTATCCCCATCTGCCACAACAATGCCACCAGATAAAATAATTGATCGCTCACAGAGTTCGTAGGCATATGGAATATCATGAGTAACCATCAAAGTCGTAATTTTTAGCTCGCGCAAAATATTAGCTAGCTCTCTGCGACTTGCCGGATCAAGGTTTGAAGAAGGTTCATCCAGAACCAAAATTTCTGGCTTCATAGCAAGAACTGTTGCGACTGCAACTCTTCGTCGTTGCCCAAAAGATAAGTGGTGAGGTGGACGATCTTTAAATTCAGACATGTGCACCAGCGCTAGCGCGTGATCAACTGCTGCATCTAGTTCTGCTCCGCGAAGTCCCATGTTGTAAGGTCCGAATGCAATGTCTTCACCAACAGTTGGCATAAAGAGTTGATCATCTGGATCTTGAAAGACAACACCAACCTTGCCGCGAATCCGGCGCAAGAGATCTTTATCTTTTGTGTCGATCACTTCACCAGCAACACTGACACTTCCGTGTTCTGCAGGATGAATACCGTTCATATGCATTACCAAGGTTGTCTTACCGGCACCGTTTGGTCCAAGGATTGCAACAAACTCTCCACGCTCTACGCGCAGGTTGACGCCAAAGAGCGCTTGATTGCCATCAGGATAAGCAAAGGCCAGATCTTCAATTAACAGGCTTGGCGCAACGGTCATTATTTATCCAATCACAATCGTTGAGACAAGTATAAAAAGAGCAAAGAGTGGAAGGGCAAGTCCCTGTAACCAAATCTTAAGTGATGCACCTTCGCTCATGTCATGTGGAAGCACGCCGGTATATCCACGAGAGAGCATCGCAAGGTGCACACGTTCACCACGTTCATAGGATCTAATGAATAAAGCAGAGGCAGCGATTGCGATGACCTTCCAATCCTTTAATCCCGTAGCGATAAAACCACGTGATTCGCGGGCAACTTTCATTCGTTCCATCTCATCACTGATGACGTTGACATAACGCAACATAAATGCGGCAATCTGCACCATTAACTTTGGCAGGTGCAACTTCTCTAATCCCCGCAAGAGCTCGCGCGCAGTAGTGCTTGTAGAGAGAACTACGGCGCTCAAGACACCTAGAGTTCCCTTTACGACAATTCCTGCCGCTGCCAACAAACTTTCACGATAGAGATTAAATGGGCCCACCTCAAAGCGCTCACCGGTTCCAAAGAATGGCATGAGAATTGCAAAGAGGATAAAAGGAATTTCAATCAGTGATCGCTTTAGCAATGTTGGCGTTGGAATTTTAGCAACGAGCGAGACTAGAAAAATAGCTACGAAGTAGGCAATAAATGCCTGCCAATTAGTAATTGGTGTTGCGGCCGAAACGATGATGAAGGTTAGTACTGCCATTATCTTTACATGCGCGGGTAGGCGGTGAACTAATGAATGGCGATGTAAGTAGAGGCGTTCACCCACATCATGGCCATGATGATGCTTGGGCTCTGTCTCAGTTTTTACGATTTACTCTTATTGAATCGGCGCAATCCATAGAAGATTGCAAATGAAACAGCTGATGTGGCACCAACGCCGATTACACCAGCAAGGCCACCAGAGATGCGTTCATTCTCTACTCCAGCAACACCGTATTCGGCTAATGGGCTATCTTTCAAAGGACTCTCTTTTGCTTTATCTAAAAAACCAATGTCACCAGCGGATTTTTCAAAGCCATCTGGATGTGAAGAGGCGTAGTAGGAAACACCGCCGGCAAGAACAAGCGTAGCTGCAAAACCAATAATAAGAAAACGATTTTTCATCTTAGGCCTTTCTAATTTCTAGTTGCTGTTTTGTCCCACGGTATCCATAGACCAGATCTGGACGGGTCGCTAAGACGGCGGTAACTGTGAAAGCTGTGATTATTGCTTCGCCAATTCCAACTAGAACGTGGGTTCCCATCATTCCGGTGAAGACCGTTGTAAGTGAAAATGTTGATGTTGCACCGATTGCATATTGAAGCAAGAACCCCATCACTGCTGCTGGCACAGAAATAAAACCAGCTACGGTGGATGCGGTACTGATCGAAACTTTATTTTTTGGTAGCAGCTTCTTAACCAGAAGAAATACTCCATAACCAACCCAGACAGCAACGATAGAAAAGTTGAAGACGTTCAACCCTGCGGCCGTTAATCCACCATCAGCAAAGAGCAGCGCTTGTAAAAGTAAGACCACACTAAGAGCAAGAGTTGCCACATATGGCCCGACCAAGACAGCAGCTAAAACGCTTCCAAAGAGATGTCCGCTCGTGCCTGCTGCAACCGGGAAGTTGAGCATCTGAACTGCAAAGATAAATGTTGCAGTTAAACCTGCAAGAGGTGCAGTCTTCTCATCAAGTGACTTAGCAGCGCCTTTGAGGCAAGCACCTACGGCGAGCGCTGAAACAGCAGCAAAACCAGCAGATGTCGGTAGATCAATAAACCCGTCAGGTATGTGCATGCCTCAATTTTATTGCAAGTAATTCGCATCTGCAACTTGAAAGCAAAGCATTTCGCCTGGGAATTCGAACCCCCTATGTGTGGGAGTATCGCTCAGTGATTGCCACTCAAAGCGTTGAACTACGAGCTGGCGCAAGACTCTTGGTTAAAGATGTCGCGGTCCGAATCAACAGCGGTGACCGGATCGGCTTCGTAGGCAGAAATGGCGCCGGAAAATCGACCCTTGCAAAGTGCCTGGCTGGTGAAACCCTTCCAGCCGGTGGCCAGATAACCCGCACAGGAACCATCGGATATCTCCCCCAGGATCCACGAACTGGCGATCAAGAAGAATCTGTAATAAATCGAATTTTATCCGCCCGTGGCCTAGACCAAATTGTTCTGCGAATGCGCAAAGCTGAAGAAGCAATGGCTACAGCAACACCAGAAGAGTTAGAACTTGCACTCGAGCGTTATGCCCGCGTTGATAGCGAATTCAATGCTGCCGGTGGATACGGTGCATCGGCGGAAGCTGAATCAATTGCAACAAACCTTGGATTACCAGAACGTCTATTTGAAGAGCCAATTCAAGTTCTGTCTGGTGGCCAACGTCGTCGTGTTGAACTTGCCCGACTTCTTTTTAGTGGTGCCGAAACGCTTCTGCTCGATGAGCCAACAAACCACTTGGATGCGGAATCCATTAACTGGTTACGGGATTACCTGACAAAATATTCTGGCGGCCTAGTTGTTATTTCTCACGATGTTGCCTTGATCGAAACTGTTGTAAACAAAGTGTTCTATATAGATGCCAACCGAAATGTTATCGATGTCTACAACATGGGCTGGAAGAAGTATTTATTGCAGCGCGAAGCTGATGAGCACCGTCGCAAGAAAGAGCGCGCTAACGCTGAGAAGAAAGCAGAAATTTTGCAGAAGCAGGGCGAGAAGATGCGTGCCAAAGCTTCTAAAGCAACTGCTGCTCAAGGAATGTTACGTCGCGCCGAATCACTAATCTCAAATCTTGAAGATGTTCGCAAATCCGACAAGGTTGCAAAACTTCGCTTCCCTACCCCAGCGCCTTGCGGCAAGACTCCACTTATGGCAACTGGATTAAGTAAGTCATACGGTTCATTAGAAATCTTCACCGATGTTGATCTTGCTATCGACAGATCTTCTCGCGTTGTAATCCTTGGCTTAAACGGTGCAGGAAAAACAACTCTGCTAAGTATCTTGGGCGGAACCAATGAATCCGATACTGGTGAAATTCTGCCCGGCCATGGTTTAAAAATTGGTTATTACACCCAGGAACACGAATCACTTGATTTCGAACGCACCGTATTAGAGAACATGCTCTCTGCCGGTGACAAAATCAGTGAACAACAAGCGCGCCAAACTCTTGGTTCTTTCTTATTCTCTGGCGATGATGTTCAAAAGCCAGTAAATGTTTTAAGTGGTGGCGAACGAACCAGACTTGCTCTTGCAACCCTTGTAGTTGGATCGGCAAATGTTCTTCTACTTGATGAACCTACAAACAACTTGGACCCAGCATCACGTGAAGAAATTCTTGCTGCTCTCGGTGAATACCAAGGAGCTGTTGTTCTAGTAAGCCACGATGTCGGCGCAGTGCAAGCCCTTAAACCAGAACGCGTCTTGTTGCTTCCTGATGGCGATGAAGATTTATGGGGCAATCAGTATTTAGAACTAATTGCCCTGGAATAAATCTTGCTAGTTTTGTCTAAGTTCAATTAAGAACGAAGGGCGACCGCAAATGCGCGGAAATCTTCGACCAGCAAGTCAATCTCCTTCTGGCCATGTGCCAGAGAAATCAACCATTGTTCATCAAGTCCCGGAGGCGTGATGATTCCACGGTTTATTGACCAGAGCCAAGAAAGTTCCGCAATTGCAAAGTCAGTTGCCTTGTAATCACGGTAATTGCGAACTGGATCCTTCGACCAAGTTACGCAGCCCTTAACTCCGAAGCCAACCGTGTGTGCAGGAAGTTGGAATTCTTCGATGATTGCTTGAATGCGATCAAGTGCTTGTTTATTGAAAGCTTCTGCTGTTGCAAGAGCTTCGTCAGTACACAAACGATCCATTGCGCGAAGTCCAGCCATCGCAAGTGGATTGCCGTTGAATGTTCCGAAGTGGGCCATTGCGCCAGTTGTGATTGTGTCCATGATTTCTGCTTTGCCACCAAATGCAGCAAGTGGAAGTCCACCACCGATTGATTTAGCAAGACAGATTAAATCTGGTTGAACACCAATGCGATGTGCTGCGCCTTGTGGGCCAGCGGTTAGACCAGTTTTAACTTCGTCAAAGATAAGGACGATGTTGTATTTGGTGCAGAGATCGCGGACTGCGGCAAGGTAGCCAGCATCCGGAAGAACAATTCCTAAGTTTTCAAGAACTGGTTCCAAGATGAAGCATGAGATTGATTCGTGATCGCGAGCAAAAACCTTTTCAAGTGCAGGAAGGTTATTGAAAGGAACTACGAAAACAACGCCAACATTGATGCCGTGGCCGACTACTGGATTTGGCTCTTCGGGATTACCGGCTTTCTCAAGATCTGGTTTAGCTGAAACTGTAAGTGGGTCGTAGCTACCGTGGTAGCCACCCTCTAACTTAACGATTGCAGATTTGCCGTTATAAGCCTTTGCGGTGCGAACTGCATACATCGTGGCTTCAGTGCCAGAGTTTGCGAAGCGAACCTTGTCGATTCCAAATCGCTTGCACAGGCGTTCTGCGC